>JAFVEQ010000009.1 GCA_017475895.1 Rickettsiales bacterium | reverse complement strand
TTGAGTTTAAGGAAGTCATCTCTGTGCTTCATAGCTTCTTTTAAGGTTTTACAGGTTTTAGACTTTCTGATTTGTTTACCATCGGCAGAAGTGCCAATCATAACTTGAACAAAATACTTACCGCTGGGAAGTTTTTCAATGTGACCGTTGCCACGGACAGCAATTTTCTTAGCCATAATTTTTTCCTTTCATATAAAACATATTTTTAAACTATATTTTACTGCAAGTAAATATTTCTGCGAGCAGCTTATGGAAGAAAATTTAAAAGGTGGCAAAATTTTCTATCTGCCACCTTAGTTTATTTTATGTGATGGTAACTTTTTAAATTATTTTTGATAAGTCTGACAGTGGAATACCCGAAACTTCCCAAACATTTTTTAATAAATCAGGACGGGCAGTCATTCCCATCAACCAAGCATTAAAACAAGGTGAAACAAACATAGATGACTCTTTATCATTAGGTTTTAGTTCTCTATAAACTTTTCTATATTTACTGCTTTTTATAGTTCCATTGCTTGCAAGTGGAGTCTCGTAGTTTACTAAATTTTTATCTGATGAACAGGTAAGCTCGGAAAGAGTAAATTTATCATTGATAAGACGCTCATCATACGTTACTTTATAATTAAGTTTTGTGGCTATGTCGATTAAAGAAGCAATGCACATATATCGCCAATAATAACCCAAATCAATCGGTGAGTTAGAAGAGTGCCTTACTTTTTTAAGTTCTTGCCCTTCATCACTGTCATAAAAGTAATCGTGGAACATTTTTATTGACTTGCCTATAAATAAAGCAACATCATAAACAACAGCATTGCCAATCATTTTTAAAGCGTCTATAAAAGATTTACGTTCTTTATTTTTTATAATTTCTAATGGATTAATGCCGATATTGTTTATAAAACGACGGTGCCATATACCTCTTGTAACTTTCATTGAAACACGTTGATCTTTGAAGTTTTCAATATAAGCTGATTGTTCTTTGTTAGCAGGAACAACAGTGTCACGAGTGAACAAAGCAAACATTCGTAACCTTTTGTGAGGAGCACCTAGTATTTGAGCAGGAAACATAATGATATTCCCACGATAACCGATTTTTTCCATATTATCTGACAACCAAATTAAACCATTATGGTCAGTAGTAAAACCTTCTACATTTTCTACGAGTAAATAAACTGGATTACATTCATCGCATAAATCAACGAGTTTGTATAAAAGTTGTGATTGAGGCATAAATTTTTTATTTGGATTAGCGTTGCTATGCTGCTGACAAGGACAGCCGCCTACAAAAGCACATTTTTTAGTATCTATATCATGACTTTGGTAAACAGCTTTTGAAAGAGTAAGTATATTCGTATGCTTTGGTATCGAACTAAATGTTCTCCTCAACACTTCAAGTGCTTTGTCATCAATTTCACACTGACAAAGTACCTTATTGCCGGCGTCAATAAGACCTGCGTCAAGTAAACCGGCACCACTGAAATTAGAAATAAGATTCATTTTCATTCTCCTTCCTCTGAGACTGATGTTGTAATATCGCTTTTATTGTTAAGATCGTCAAGACTATCGACTTTTTTTATAATGGGATTCAGATTCGTGATTTTACAGTATTCTATAAACCCATTCAACTCATCTTGCGAGAGATTATAGTGAGATAATTGTACTTTCTTAACGGGTTTGACGATTTTCTGATTATTTTGTGCAATCATATTTTTAATGGATTGACTTGCAGGAGCATTATTTTGATCTGAGTTGTTTTCTGCAGTCGAATCATTTGCTGATGATGATTTACTCTTACTGGTCTTTTTGTTTTGTGGAATCGTTTGATTAGCATTTATAGTATCATAAGCTGATTGATATAAATTTTTATTGTCAATGGTTGGATCATCTATTACTGCAAGGGTTTTCATTTTTTCAATTATGTCAAGCCCAATGCTTTTTTTATTTGGATCATCTAAAAGTCCCAATAATTGTTTAACGTCTGTAGCAGGAAAATTAAATCCTTTTTGATAAACGCACTCATAAAACCACGAATCATATTGTAGTAGTTTATGGGCTTTACTTATATGATCTGGAGTCTTAATACCAACTCGTTGAGCAACGGTTAAAGAAGTATTAATTTTTTTAGTGACGCGTTTGCCTTCATCATTGAGTTTTTTGTTTTCCTCAGC
>JAFVEQ010000008.1 GCA_017475895.1 Rickettsiales bacterium | reverse complement strand
TAACCTATATTAAAAATTAAACTCACATGATAAACTATATTAAAATTCATTAGATTTAACTAAAAAAATTAAAAAAACAAGAAATATATAACACAGTTATAAAAAATTAAAAATAAAAAAATTAGTTTTGGCGGATGCCCTCTTTTAAAAAAGAATATATGATTAAATATTATTTTTTAACCATAGTAATTAATGTTCCATCAATTACACAATCAAAATCTATTTTATCTAACCATCCGTTTTCTGAAAACATGTTCATGAAGCAAACACCAAAAATTTGACCGTCGTCATTTAAGATTTCACTAATCAATTTTTTCACGTCTTCCACATCAACATTAAAATCAGGCATGGCTAGTCCGCCCATTATAACAACAATGTCGGAGTTATGAGGGTCTGAAACTTCATCATTTAAAGCTATTCCCCATGGTTTTAATCCAAATTTATGACAATTTTCAATATCTGTGAATGGAATAAAGTGAGTTTCTTTGTCTTGCACTCCAAATGCTAAAAATTCAGAAAAAGGTGTGCATAATCCTGGAGATCCAATAAAAGTTTTCACAGGATTATTATAGTCTTTTACTTAATGTTTGTACCATTTTTGTAAAATTTTTCTTGGGCTGTTAATACTTGTGTATTAAGGTTTATCAAGCTATCCCCTCGTTGACTTACGGGTTCTGGTGAAAAATATTTTTCACTCTGTTGTTGTGTTTAGTATTCTTAGTCCTTCGTTTAAGATGTTTTTTGCGGCGTTTATGTCTCTGTGGTGGTGTGTTTTGCAGTGTGGGCAGGTCCATTTTCGTATTTCGAGTGTTAGGTCGTTTTTTTGATATCCACAGACATTGCATTTTTGGCTTGAAGGATAAAATCTGTCTATTTGTATGAATGTTTTTCCATACCACTTAGACTTGTATTTTATCATGTTTAGTAGTTTGTATAGTGCTATTTTTTGCAGTTTTGGTGACCATTTATGATTTTGAAACATTCCACGAATGTTTAAGTTTTCCATTACTATAAGATCATAGTTTTTTACCAGATATTTGCTGAATTGGTGGTATGCGTTTTGTATTTTGTTGTTTTTACGGTTTAGCCATTTGTGGTATTTTTTAAGTGTTTTTTTATAATTTTTGCTCATGTATTTTTGTCTGGATAGTTTCTTTTGGTATTTTTGAATCATTTGATCTTCATGTTTTAGGTCAAGATTGATTATCTCTTGGCCATTAGAGAGTGTTGCAAGATTTTTTAATCCTAAATCAATACCAATACTTTCTCCAGTATGTTCTAATTCATTTACACTTGTAGTGATGTTTATTATGGCATAGTATTTGCCGTTTTCTTTTTTTATGGTTACGTTGTTGATTTTTGAGGATTTTAGTAGTTTGCGATATTCATTACTTGTATGGTAGTGTATGAATCCTAATTTGGCTAGTCTGATGCGTCTGTTGGTTATTCGTATATTGTTTCCGTTTTTTTGAATCCTGAAAGATTGTTTAGGATGTTTTTTAGATTTAAACTTAGGATAAGCACTTTTACCTTTAAAAAAACGTGTGAATGCTTGATTTAAATCACGAAATACCTGTTGCTGACTGGTGGACTCTCCTTCACGTAAAAAACTATTTTCCTGTTTTAACATCTTTAAAATAGCATTTAAATTTTTAATGTTAGGATTTAAAGGACAGCCATGAAATGAAAACAAATTATATAAGTAATTGTAT
>JAFVEQ010000007.1 GCA_017475895.1 Rickettsiales bacterium | reverse complement strand
GACAGTGGTTATGGTACAATAATTAATACCATAACCGCAAACTGTAGTGATGGAGAATGGAGTTATGATACTGAAGCAAAGTGTGAGGTAATAGTTAATAATTGTAGTCCTAAGATGATGGTGAAAAAGGCTGGACTGTCTAAAGATAAATATTTAACTGAAACTGATTCCACCGGAAGTAGAGTTATAGGTAGATATGTAACATCAACCACTACTGCTCTTAAAGAGGAAATTTTTGTAAAACTATACGCATGTACCTCGAATTATGCACCAAGTGGTAATGTTGTATATCATTGTGAATACAGTAGTAGTACAAATACCTATGAATGGCAAAGGGTTTCAAGTTATGCAACAGATGTAACATGTGTTCCAAGTAGTTGTACACCGGCTAAGGCGACAGAGAAATCGGGGCTTCCTTTACCGGACTATGCTTGGGTAGACACATCATATAATAATGCTACTTATGGTACAACAAGTACTATTGGATTTATTGAGGGAGTTTATTTAAAACTAAAACAATGCGCCTCAGGTTATACACTAACCGGTAGTCTTATGTATCAATGTGTAAAGAGTGGTGATAGTTATGAGTGGCAATCGGTTTCCGGCTACACCGATGGCACGTGTATTGAAGATGAATAAAATTTTACTACAAATAAATATTACTCACACCATGGTAATTAGTGTGGTGCAATGAGCAATATTTACAACACTTTCTTAGTACTCCATTGTTGACATTTTATTTTTAAAAGTGTAAATTTTACCCAGCAAAATTTTACCGTACAAATTGAAAATAACAAAGAGAACAGCCGCTACAAAAGACGATATACAGTTGAGTGGTAGCGTAGAAATAACAAAACTATCCATTATTTTAGCAAGTTTGTGTAATTGTGTATCAAACATCAAAAACGTTTCAAACGCAGCTGAAATAGATGATTTAGTAAATATTCTTGAACAATTTGGCGTAAAAACCGTACAAAATAACGACATAACCACAATAAACGGAAAAAATATTTCCCTGTGGCAACAGCCAAACAATGTTGTCAATGTTAAATCTTCATTTGATATATTGAACTATATTTTAAATATAGTGTTGTCGTGCAACTTTAGAGTTTTTTTTACCGGCAATGATGATTTTATAAATAAGAATTTCAGTTATCTAAAGTATGTCGGTTTAGGTGATAATTTGATGTTTAAAAAGAACTATGAATTACCGCTGTTGAGTAACGGAAATTACAACATAAAGAACAACAATTTGGTGGTTGATGATGTAATTAAAAAAAATTCATTGTTGTTTAATTTCTTTGCGAATGATAGGGAATGTGTTATTCTTGATAAATCCGTAAAAAGTGAATATTTAGAGGAAATTTTAAAGTTTTATGGTGTGGAATTAAAGGAAATAATTACGGAAAACAAGACTTTATTAACCAGAGAGATGCGAAAAAGTAAAGAAATATTTTTGAAAAAAGGTACTAAAATTGATGGTAGCCGTTACTTTACCGTACCTGCTGATATAACCGAATCCATATATTCAATTTTTATTGGTTTGATGCTAAATGCTCCGAAATTTACAATTAAAAATGTTTCTCTAAATGAATTAAATAACGACGTTGTGAAAGTTTTGATTGAAAATGGAGTAAATATTGAGTTTAAGAACCAAAAAATTTTAAATGGAATAAAAGTTGTTGATTTAATAGTTGGAGAAAGCTTTTTAAAATCTACGACGATATCAAAGGGTAGGTTGATGAATATAATGAACATTTATCCGCTGTTGATTATGCTAAACGTCATAAAGAGAAATGAAATAAAAATAATTGGTCTGAAGGAGCTAAAAACCGCAGATGGAGATAACTACAATAATTTTATAAAAGTATTAAAGAGCATCAACGTGTCGGTGAATGAAGACAAGGATACTTTAACAATCAATTGTGACAACGTAAAACTGGTTGACAATATAGATTTGGATAAATCAACACTTGATACAAAAACTAAATTGGCGTTGTTTTTAAGCAACATAGCCTTGTCAAGGGATATATTTTATAAAAGTAAGATCGAGGATTTTGAAAGCATATTTCCCAATCTAAAAAACGTCGTTGAACAATTTGGCTTGGAAATAATTTATGAAAATTAAAATTAGCACTTGGAACATTAATTCCATAAGATCCAGAATACAAAATTTTATGGACTGGGTGAAATTAAGCGATCCCGATGTCGTTTTGCTTCAGGAATTAAAATGCACCGAAGAACAATTTCCAATGTTGGAATTTAGCGGTTTAAATTACAATATAGTTATGTGCGGTCAGAAATCCTACAACGGAGTTGCTATAATGTCAAAGTTTCCGCTATATGATGTTGTTTATCAACTGCCACTCTACGATGTGTGTGATGTTGACAATGAAGCAAGATTTATCGAGGCTAGATTCGATGTGAATAGGAAAAGTTTTAAAGTGTCATCCGTTTATGTACCAAACGGCGGAAGTACCGAAGAGGTGGAAGATATTACGGAGACCGAAAATTTTTATAAAAAAATGAGATTCTGTAAAAGGCTACAGAAAAAATTTTTAGATGATTTGGAAAAGGAAGAAAACGCCATATATGGTGGTGATTTTAATGTTTGTCCCAATCTATATATGGATGTTTATAGCCCAAAAAAGGATGGTTCAATAACCTGTACCCAGAAGGAAAGAGATGAATTTAAAAAATTCTTAGATATTGGCATGCACGATGTTTTTAGAGAAAAAAACAAGGATTTGATGGAGTTTAGTTGGTGGGGGTATAGGCCAATGACTATGTTTGAAAAAAATCAAGGATATAGAATTGATGCTATTTTAACTAATAAATACACAAACGATTTGGTTGAAAGCTGTTTTGTTGAGAGAAATATAAGGGCGCAAAACAAACCTTCAGACCATGTACCCATGACCGTTGTCGTTAATTGTTAGTGTGTTATTATAACTAAAATAATATACTAATACCAATTCCGTAGGCTTTGTAGTTATCACCAAAACTATAATTACCCGCAAGAGAAAGACCGTCTATAAATCTATCTTTACTAAATTTATAGGTTAAAAATGCACCTAAATCACTGTAACTATCTATATATAATTTTGAACCGGTAAAAAATGTAAAGGCGTAATTTGCGCCAATATCAACATGCTCAGTTAATCCATAGGTTAATTTTAGACCATTTTTATAGAATTCGTTTTTTAAATCATATTCTATTTCGTAATCTCCAACTTTTACCGAATAATCTTTGATTATACCGGCACTATTGGTAACTTCTAATAAAAATTTATTAAGTGGTATCCGTACATTACTTGTTAGAGAAAAACTGTAGAGAACACCACCGGACAACATATCTTCCGAAGCGGTAGCACCAACTTTTGCGGATGGTGTTAGTTTCCAATAGTTTGAAATAATTGGTATTTCTAAACCTAAACCAAGTTGCAAAGCATAAGATTTTGAACCATCGTTATCGGAATAGGAAATTGGCATGTCAAAAATTAAACCCCAATTATCATTTTTTCCAAAACCAAAAGCAAAACCTATTGGCAAAGTTAAAGTATTTATATCTTTACTTTCACCGTCATAATCAATTGTATGTTTAGATGCTTTTGGTGATAGATACGAAGACAGGGTATTTAAAGAATATCGTTTATTCATAGTAAAAGTACTATCAACCATACTGTTCATAAGAGAATTTGGATTACCAGCAACGGCATCGTAAGGAGTTTCTGCTATGGTTGCCTTTAAAATCTTTTTCAGTAGACCATCTTTATTTTCTTTCAAATAATCAGTCAATTGTTTAAATGATTCTTCCTGAGAACCACCACTAAATTCTTTATTTATACCTAGGGAATCTATTACAAATGTTAATTTACTACTATTATCATAGGCTATTTTTAAATCTATACCACGAAAATTTATAACACCGGTTGATGCAGCATTTAAATTATAGCCGGCTATTATACTGTCTAATTTTCCATCTTCATACTGTTTGAACAAATCAAGGATGGAATCAAAACTTACAGTTTCATTTATATTAATACCACCAGTACTAGTATTGTCCTGTTCTACGTGTAAAGTAAATAATGAAGCGTTAGCCTGATTAAAAGTTAAAAAACTTGATAAAATTAAACTTGCTATTATTAGTTTTTTTCCCATAATTTTTTATTTTTATAATGATATATTTAAAATATAGTAATAATTATTGTTTTCAAGTAATTAGTTTTAGTTTTGCAATAAATCATCACATATTAGAATAAACTATTGTCAAATAACCCCCGAAGGATAACCAAAGAGAATTTTGATAAACTAAAACAATCCATAAAGGACAACCCAGATTATTTTGAAGCCAGACCCTTGATTGTATCAAATAGGACTGGTGAGAATGTAATTATAGCAGGAAACCAGAGATACAAAGCAAGTCAACAGCTAGGATTGGAACAAGTACCTTGTGTTGTATTGGAGGGTTTGACAGAGGAGAAGGAAAAGGAGATTATCATTAGGGATAATGTAGAATTGGGTGAATGGGATTATGATATACTGGCGGATGAATGGGATAGTGATGAATTGAATGATTGGGGTGTGGATATGAGGGGATTTGATGATAATAGACAAGAGGAAAGCAATGAAATTAATAATAATATTAAAGGAAGCTTAAAAGATAAATATTTGGAAGTTCCTTTTAGTATTTTAGATGCCAAGAAAGGCGAATGGCAAAATAGAAAAAAATTATGGATAAATAAAGGTATAAAAAGCGAAGTTGGAAGAGATGATAAATTACTAGGAAGGATACATGAGATGGAAAAATTACAAAATCCAAACACAAGCTTAACAGGAACATCCATGTTTGACCCCGTATTATGTGAAATAATGTATTCATGGTTCAGCAAAGAAGAAGATTATATAATTGACCCTTTCGCTGGTGGTAGTGTAAGGGGAATTATAGCAAGTGTTTTAAATAGAAACTATGTAGGAGTTGATTTAAGACAAGAACAAATTGACGCCAACAGGGATAATGCAAAAGAAGTTTGCGAAAATCTACAACCTGTTTATATATGTGGCGATAGCAATAAAATATTAGACACAATAGAAAATGAAAAGTTTAATATGTGTTTATCTTGTCCCCCTTATGTAGATTTAGAAAAGTATAGTGATAATGCAGACGATTTAAGTAATATGAATTATAACGATTTTATTACTGTTTATCAAAGTATAATAAAAAAGTTATATGATAAATTAAAAGATAATAGTTTTGTTGTTTGGGTGATTGGAGAAGTAAGAGATAAAAAAAGGCAATTATTATAATTTTGTAGGAGATACCATAAAAGCTTTTTTAAATGCTGGTTTCAATTATTATAATGAAATAATATTGTCAACACCATTAGTGACAGCACCGATGAGAGTGGCACCATGTTTTAATTCATCAAGAAAGGTCGTAAAAGTTCACCAAAACATATTAATATTTGTTAAGGGAAATGCTAAACAAGCAACCGAAAGATTAGGAGATGTAAAAATAAAAGAAATTGAAGAATTATTAGAAGAACAACAAGAGTAAGTCAATAACTATTTAAATAATAAAGAATATGAAAAATATTAATATAAAAGATTTTTTACTAAAACTAAGAAAGAAAAGAATTAAACAAAACGGTGGTGCAGGCTCAGGCAACTGGAGACATAAGGGTAGACCGGGCAAAGTAGGTGGTTCTGGAAAAGGTGGAAATAATAAAGATAGAGTAATACACGGGATAATAATAGGAAACACCGCCAAAACTATACTTAAATACAAAGAGGTATTAAAGAACAAAAGTACAATAAAGAATATTGTAAATAAAAAAATAAAAGATATAATAAAAACAACTAATAGAGGTTTAAAATATGATAGAGAAGAAGATAGAGGATATGACTTTAGAAGAATACAAGAAGCAAGTAGAAATCTGTCTAGAGAAGAACTGGATTCCTTCCATGCAGGTAAGAAAGGAATTGATGGAGATTTATACCGCAGACTTTCCAATGTTTTATCAAGAGAAGTGGAAGCCAAATGTGGCAGCAACGGCAATGGTAATGAGTTATTAAAAAATACAGGTGATTTTAAGATTTATAAAGATGTTGACAGTTCTTTATTTAAGGATTGTTTTGAAATCGCACGTAGTTATTTAAAACATGGTGAACTGGTAGATTTACACGATGATTATAAAGATTGTAAATGTTATCTTGCAGATAATGGTTTAAGTGGTTTTGCAATAGAGCCTGATGGAAATTTAGTTTCTGTTTTTAATATTGCAAAGAAACGTGGTTTTTTAAGAGCAATAAGTGAAACCATAAAACAAAATGTTACACACCTTGATTGTTATAATTCAGAACAACAACCACTGGCAGAGATGTATAGAGATAAGTTAGGTTTTAAAACCGCATCCATTATGGATTATAATATGGAATACGACCATGATGATATTGCTAAAAATCATAATATGCCACAAGTTGCCTTTATGGTAAATACAGATAAAGATGTAAAAACAAAACACTTTAATAAAGACCAGTATGATGAAGCGGTAAATTATCAAAAATCAATAATAAAGAAAAAATAAATT
>JAFVEQ010000006.1 GCA_017475895.1 Rickettsiales bacterium | reverse complement strand
TTTCATCTTATCATTGGCTTTGTTATTATTTTTTTCTATATCTTTAGTCATATCTTTATATTTATGATTATAGATTATATATTGTTACTGTTATGGTGATCATCATATAATAAAGTATTATTAAGTCAAGGGGAAAGTGAAGGTATCATTAATTGAAACACGCCTTTTTGCATTATATAGCATGTGATTTATTTCGTCCCTATGAAGTTTTTTTGTAAAATGAATATTTTTTTTCGTGTCAACGAGAATTACATCGCAATAAATTTTAACATCATTCTTATATTTTTTAGGTATTCTGATGACAAACTGGTCCATTGATACTCTGCCACATATTAAACATCTAATTAATTCGTTTTTAATTGTTTTTACAATAACTTTATGGTTATTACTCAGACATCTTGGCATAAAATCTGCAAAACCACCGATGACAACGGCTAAAATATCACCTTTTTTAATGTCATTCGTAGCACCATAACCAACCCAACCGTCGTTTTCAACCTCTCTAATTTCGGTTATTTTTGAGTAGCATGATTCGACTTTATTTTTGTTAAACCGTATAGTCGATTTACAATATTTACATTTATAATTGTTTATTGAGTAATTTGCTAATAATCTACAATACATCTCCTCCCTGTTTGAGTTGAAAAAACCTGAAAATGTATCAATGTTTATATTGTTTTTACCATCTTCACCAACAACTAGAGCGGTCTTATTTCTTAGGTTTGTGTAAGTATTTTTATCTAAATCTAAAATTAGCTTGTTTTTTAAAACTTTTTTATAGTGCACCTTCTTGCCATCAACCATCACATAAGCATCTTCATTAAAATGTGCAAAAATACCGTTATTCATACCAAACTTTAGGTAATAACTTTCGTTGTTTTTGTAGATTTTTCCCGTGATGGTAAGAGCTTGTTTTAGGTGTAACGCCGTATCACTTGACCCATACATTCCATAGCCAATTCTGACGCAATCGTAAATGCAATTTTTAATGTTAAGTGCAGCACTGGTGCTACAAAATGACTTTTTAATTTTTGGAAAATATTTTAACAATATGTTTATGTTGTTAATTTGTTGTTGTGTCATACGATTGTCAATGCTATCGGCACAACCAAAATGTGTTAATATCATATCAACCGTTAGCTCTTTGGTATTTTCTATAAATTGTTTGACCTGTTCGATGTCCTTTATATCAAAACCATTTCTGTTCATGCCGGTGTTAAACTGAATAGCTATTTTAAAATTTTTTCTACCTTGCTTTTTGATCTCGTCACACAACTCGTATAATTCTGTAAAATTATTTATTACAGGTATAAAATTATTGTCTAAAAATGTTTTTGCCTCGCCCCTTAGGTTACCACATAAAACATAAATGTCGGTTATTTTATCTCTAAAATATTCCTTTATTTTTAATGCTTCATCTAAACAAAAAACAAAATATTTCCTCTGCGGCTCATCCAAATCTAGGAGATTTTTAACAACATCTATGGCACCAAATCCGTATGCATCCGCCTTTACTACTGGTATACAGTATTGACCTAGTCCAGTATATTCTCGTATTTTTAAATAGTTACTTTTTATGTTATTGTAATTTATATTTATATCCATAGTGTTTGTGTAAAAATCAAAATAAATACTCATACCGATGATGTATAGAATAGCATATTTTTTTTTAAATACAACATATAAATGCCACAGACGATGATTTAAAATCAATTAACTGGTGACAATACAGCTTACAAAAATTTTTACCCTTGAAAAATAAAAATAAAATGGTATTTATTTGAGCACAAATTAAACAATAAACATTAATTAATGGAAAAGAAAAAAGTTTGTGTGTTTTTTGGTGGAAAATCTTTCGAACACGATGTTAGTATTTTAACCGGAATAGATGTTTGTTTTTCCATAGACTCCACAAAGTATGATGTTTATCCAGTATACATTGACATAGAAAATAACTGGTGGTTTGGTGGCGATCTTCTAGATAAAAGAAGTTACCCACTGAATGACAGAGTAAAACAGAATTTGCTGAAAATGCAATTTACAGTAAAAAACAACAGGGGTTTCCTAGAAAGTCAAAAGGGTGGTATCTTTGGAAGAAAAAAAATTGATTTTGACATTGCTTTTTTAGCATTTCACGGGGACTATGGAGAAACAGGATATTTTCAAGGACTCTGTGAAACAGCAAACATTCCATACACGGGCTGTGACACAAAATCTTCTGCTGTATTTATGGATAAAAGTTTAACAAAAAAAATTGCAAAAAATCTTGGTATACCGGTTTTGGATGAAGAGGTGATTAAAAAACCAATAAACAATGAGTTTTTTGATATAGAAGAATTAACATCAAAAATAAAGCTTCCTCTACCGTTGATTGTAAAGCCTAATTCATTGGGTAGTAGTGTGGGAGTTAAAAAAGCCACCAACAATGATGAGTTGTATGCTGCAATTTTATCAGTATTCGCTTTAGGAGATGATGCCCTATTGGAACCATTTGTTGAAAATTTAGAAGAATACAATGTGTCCGTAACTAGAGCTTTTGGTGAAACCAGAACCTCCGTTATAGAGAGACCAAAGAAGAAAAATGATGAACTACTAAGCTTCAATGAAAAATATAGGGCCGGTGGATCAAAATCTAAGATGGGTGGCAGTAAATTCGGTGGTGGAAAATTTGGTAATGGTGGTGCCAGTGCAATGATAAACATGACTAGAGATTTTAATCCCGAAGAATTAAGTAAAGAGGATACTGAAAATATTAAAAAGTGGGCTACAGATATATTCGAGGCTGTGGGTGGTAATGGTGATCCAAGAATTGATTTTCTGTGCAATGGTAAAACCAGAGAATTGTATTTTTGTGAGGTTAATCCCTTGCCAGGTTCCTTTGCGTATTATTTATGGGAAGCGAGTGAGCCATCTGTAAATTACACCGAACTCTTAACCGCTTTATTGGAAGAGGCAGAAAATAAATTTACAAAAAAGAGGCAATCAATAGTTTTAACCGAAAGTAAAATATTTTAACATGTTTTTTGAAAGGCTCGGTGATAGGAATAGTACCATAAGAATCGTTTGGTTACACGGTTGGGGTGTGGATCATAATTCTCTGATGCCGCTTGCAAATATGTTTTCAACCTATGATAATTACTTGCTAGACTTAGCCGGATTTGGAAAAACAGATAGACCTAATGAAATTTGGGATACGGAAGATTATACAAAGTCTGTGGTTGATTTTGTAGCCAGTTTGCCGAAAAAAACAACAATTTTTGTGGGTCATAGTTTTGGCGGTAGAATCTGTATCCGTCTTGCCTCCAAGTTTTCGCAAAATGCGGATGCTATAGTTTTAATTGGTGGCGCAGGACTAAAACACAAAAGAGGTATTCTTTTTAGGTTATACATTGGTTTTGTAGGGATATTTTCACCTATTTTAAAGAAAATATTTCCATTTTTATCTAAATTAAAGATTGGTAGCAGTGACTACAGACATTTAGATAAATTTATGAAGGAAATATTTAAAAAAACCATCAGTGAAAACCTAGATGATATGTCAAAGGATATATCTTTGCCAACGCTATTAATTTATGGTGAAAACGATAATCAAACACCACCATATTTTGGTGAAACATACAGTAAAAATATCAAAAATTCGGAATTTGTAGTTATACCAAAGGCTACGCACTATTCCGTGATTTTTGAAAATAATAAACAAACACAGTATTTAATTAACAATTTTATAAGGAGACATTTTAATGACTAACGAAGCTATAATTCAAATTTATGCAGTAGTATCAACTGTAATTTTTTCTTTCTTTAGATTAAAAGTTTTAATGTTGTTTTTTCAGCAGGAGGAATATACAAAAAATTGGTTTATTTCTCTGGTTTTCGACAAGTGCAAACTAATCGATAAAAAACTTGTGTTAATGGTGGCACTGTTATGGATTCTTAGTTCCATTGATAAAAATTTTATCTACCTACTAATACCTCTATTTATTGCGTTTGGATTATACGAAAATAATTTTTTAAAAAAGGCAAAAAAGCAACTAAAGTTAACCTATAGAGTCAAGAGGATTCTGTCTGTTACTATGATTTTGACAATTGTACTGGCGGTAGCATTAAGTTTTTATTCCAATTTTGCTATGGTCATAGCCGTGATTGAGTTGTTGCCATTCATCTTAGTTTTAGGTAATGAAATTTTATCTCCAGCAGAACATAGAATTCAACAGCAATTTTTAAATGAAGCAAAGGAAATTTTAAAGAAATACAATCCTAAAGTTATTGGTATAACCGGTTCCTTTGGAAAAACCTCAACCAAACACATTTTAGGTCATATTTTATCCGGAAATCTTTCTGTTTTATTTACACCGGGTAGTGTAAACACCGAAATGGGTATCTGTAGAATTGTTAGAGAAAAACTACAGCCGGAACATAAATATTTTATAGTTGAAATGGGAGCTTATTTTAAGGGATCCATAAAAAAACTTTGTAATTTCGTAAACCCCAGTGATGGAATAATAACCTCCATCGGAGATTGTCACTATGAATATTTCAAGACAAAGGAAACCATAGCCAGCACAAAGTTTGAGTTGGGTGAATGTGTGAAACAAAATGGCGGAACATTAATAATTAACACTGATCAAATTGAAGAGAGATTTATACCGAACGATATGAATCTAGTTAAAATAGGTAAAGGACAAGATATTTTTGTTGACAACATAAAGCAAGAAAGAGATGGGCTACATTTCGATTATCACAATGACGGTGAAGTGTATCCAATTTTTGCTCCGATCTTCGGTGGACATCAGGCACAAAACATTGCAATGGCAATTACTTTAGCTTCAAGATTGGGTATGTCCATGTCTGTTATAATTTCCATGTTGACAACCTTACCGCAGATAAATCACAGACTAGAGGTTAAACAAAATGAAAATGGTGTAACCATAATAGATGATGCCTACAATTCAAATCCTAGCGGTTTTAAGTCCGCCGTAGATCTATTAGGTACACTGAAAACCACCAGAAGCATCCTAGTTACTCCGGGTATGGTGGAACTGGGAGAAAGGCACGACGAGGAACATCTTAAGATAGGAAAATATGTTGGTGAAAGGGTTGATATTATACTATCAATTTTGACCGATAGGATTGCAACCTTTAGGAGTGGGTTTAAAGAAACTGCTGGCGATAAACAGGAATTTATAGAGTTGCATACCTTTGCTGAAGCTACGGATTGGATGCAAAAAAATACAAAATCCGGCGATGTTGTGCTTTTGGAAAATGATCTGCCGGATATCTATGAATCTGATTTGAGTTTGTAGTTTGTTCTGTTTATAAAACAATCTGTTATTTTTTGCGGCCGTCCTTATATGGTCGGTCGCAATTTTTTTAAACGTTATTTTGCTGCTTCTGGGTTTTCTTCTACTGCTTCTACTGCGACACACTTTCCATTACTATACCCCAGAACCTCTTCCCACTCGTAGGTATCTGTACTACTATTATATTCACAGTGATAGATAAGTGCGCCAACCGGTACATAACCTGAGGCACATGTGTCTAGTTTTAAATAGGTTCCTTCAGCAACGTTAGTTGTTGAGTATTTATTATAATAAGAAGAGTATCTTACTGATCCAGTACTATTGGTTACATACCAGTAATCTATCAATGTGGAGAATCCTGATTTTGTTGCCGCTTTGGCTGGAGTACAGTTGCTAGTACCAGCAACGCACTTTCCATCACTATGTCCGGAGACCGGTTGCCACTCGTATGTTGTACCATTCTTTACACATTGATAGATAAGATCACCAGTTGGCACATAACCCGAAACGCAACTGTATAATTTCAAATAGGTTCCTTCGGGGTATGCGTAAGGATATGATTTACCAGAGCTTATGCTTGATACTTGTATACCTGCAGCATCACTGCTTACTCTAAAATACTCAGACGAACTTACTTTTTCTACCGCTTTTCTTGGAGAGCAATTACTGGTACCAGCAATACATGCCTCACCAGTGTGTCCCGAAACAGATTGCCATTCATAGGTTTTTGTGCTGTTGTTGTACTCACAATGATAAATAAGATCGCCAGGCATATAACCAGAAGTACATTCATATAATTTTAAATAAGTTCCTTCGGCGAGTGCATTAGTACCCGATACAGAGATACCGTCCCGCACTGTAGATCCAGTGGCATCAGTTGTATACCAGTATCTAAGTAATTCTTTAGTACCTGTTTTCTCTGATGCTTTTGTAGATGTACAATTGTTATTAGTGTTAATAACACATGTACCATCACTATGCCCAGAGACTCCTTGCCACTCGTATGTTGTACCATTCTTTACACATTGATAAATAAGATCACCAGTTAGCACATAGCCCGAGGTACATCCATATAACATTAGATAACTTCCCTCGGCAAGTATATTAGTACTGCTTTTAGAATTATATGTGCCTCTTAATGATCCAGTAGCATTTGTTGTATATAATGAGCTAGCTGTTTCAGACAGTCCAGCCTTTTTCACCATCATCTTAGGACTACAATTATTAACTATTACCTCACACTTTGCTTCAGTATCATAACTCCATTCTCCATCACTACAGTTTGCGGTTATGGTATTAATTATTGTACCATAACCACTGTC
>JAFVEQ010000005.1 GCA_017475895.1 Rickettsiales bacterium | reverse complement strand
TCATCATTGATCAATTAAATACCGTAATTGACTTAGTCTAACCCCCAATGTCTAACCCCCCTAATTTTAGCATAAAATTTAGGACCAAAAAAATTATATATTAAAATAAATATTTATTTTTATTTATTTATTTTAATCTAATTAAAATAAAATTTAAATTTTGTTATTTAAATTTTATATTGGTTTTAGATGTTTAATTTTATTTTTATATGTACGATTGATAGGTATTGGTTGGATGATGTTGGTTTATATTATTGTGTAAATCGTTTTTTGTTGTTATTTATGTAAATGTATCAGTTATTTTTTGTTTTGTTATTAGTTATGTGGATGTTTTTGTACATTTGATAATGTGTTAATTTTTCTTCTAGGAGTTTTAGTTAAAATAATTTTCGATGCTTGTTTGGTTGTCGGTTTTGGTTTTTGGGTGTGCTTTTGGTCTTCCGGGTTTTCTTTTATTTTCATCTTTTCGATAGTTATTTCTGTATTTTTCTGTTATTTTTTCGAGTATGGTTTCTTCCATTAACCACTTATCTTTTGTTTGTTCCGGAAGTTGTAGTCTTATTTCCGTTATCAAGTTTTTGAATTCGGTTGGGATTATTGAGGTTTTTGTTTTGTTATATTTGTTTAGGTTTATTATCTCTTTTATTATTTTTTTGTTTGTTCTTGCGTTTTATCATAGATTTTTCCGATCAAAATATCTATTTTTAAATCGTATAGTTGTTGATGCTCTAATATATCTTTTAGGTTTTCTTGATTTGGCTTTTCTATGTTTGGTGTTTCAAAGTTTAATGCTTTTTTTATGCTTATGTAACCTAGGATTTGTTCGTATATCATTTTTTCGATGTTTTCTTCTTCTGGGTCCTTTTTGTCTATTATTTTTTGTTTTATTACTTCTTCTATTAAATGCTCAGGGGCATTAGAGGTTAGTTCTAATAGTTTTGGCATGTTTGCTTTTGAGAGGTTTTTTGCTTTGCTAGGGACCATTTTGTTTCTGTAGAGTCTTATCGCGGCTTGGTTATATATTTCTTCTTCGAATTCATCTATTGTTTTAAGGTTGTTGTTTGTGAGGAGTTCATCTATATATTCTTTTATTTTGGTTGTGTTATTGGGTTCGACTTTGATCCATGTTTTGAATATACTTTTCATTGCTTCACTGTAAAATTCGATTATATCGTTGTTTTTCTTTATTTGTTCTTTATTGAGTAGTTTGAGTATCGGTTTTATGATAATGGAATAAAATGATAGTCCTAGTAGGGTACATGTTTCCCTCGGTAGTGTTTTTCTCTCGAGGATGTCTTTGAATACAGCGCTTCTGATGTTTTTCCAAGTTTGTTCAAGATTCCCTGTGAGTGCTATCATAGGGATTAGGTGGGTAAATTTTGATTTGATATATATGTTAAATAATTTGATTTTTGCTCTCATTGTTATGTGGTTTGTGACTTTTTTGATCATTCCAGTGATTGATCCATAGTTGAAAGTGTTTATTATATTTATTGTTTCTCCTTGGCTATTGATTGTTTGCCCGAGGTATTTGGCGGTTTTGGTAGCTTGTAGTTTTATTCCTGAGATGAGATCTATTACGAAGTCTTCTTCTTGTTCAGAAAGTAATTCGCATTTATTTATGTTAAGTTCCATGTTTAAATCTTCGATCATTTTGTGAGTAAAATTTAGTGCTTTTTCTATAGTTTTGAGATCTTTTCCGGCTAGTATTATGTCGTCGATAAATACTAATATTGTTATATCTTTGAATGTGTTTGATGTTTGGATGAGAATGTTGTTTATGTATATTGTGAACAATAGTGGCCCGTATGCACTTCCTTGGGGAATGCCTCTTGTTGGGTTTAAGTTTTCATTTTCAATGTTTACTTGAATTTGTTTGTATATTTCTAGGGTGTTGGTTAATATCTTCCTTAGTTGGGCGTCTTCTAAATTTGCTATTATATTTCCGAGTTTATTTCTGTCAACTTTATCAAAGGCTTTTGATAGGTCTAAGAGTAGACAGTATTTGTAGCCTTTTGTTTTCATGGAGTAAATGAGGTTTATTTTTGCTGTATTGGTGGAGTATTGTGTTCTTCCTCCGTGTTGGTATTTGCTTATCATTCTATTGCCTGATGGAGTTGCATAGATTATTGTTATTTTATCCAAGACCATTATCATTGCGGGCATTATCGCAATTCCTCTAAGGTCATTTATTGATTCAATTGTATCTTTTTTCTTTTTTAGAAGGAGTTTTGAGGTGTTATGTATAATAATGTTTTTTGTTTGGATTAGTTGTAGTTGGTCTAATATGAATTTGAACCTTTTCGCTGTTTCGTTGAGGTTTGGGCCTCTCACGATTTTCATTATTTCTCTTTGTGTAAAGCCTTTTTAGTCTTTTGCTCTGGATTTTGGTATGCAAGGGGGCTGCAAGTTTATCGTGTTGATGTCGTTTATTAGTAGTTCCATTAGTTCTTGCATTAGTTTTAGTATTCCGTTTGGGTTGGTGCTAATACGATTTTCATGTCTATATAATACTTTGAACCCATTTATAACTAGTTCCTTTTCGTTGTTGTTTTCTGCTTTCCACCATGTTATTCCTGTGTTCAATTGCATTAGCGAAGCCATTCTTTGGTATGGTTCTTTTCCTAGTGTTTGGCTATTTAATATTTGGTTCAATTCTATAGATTTTTTTTGTTTAAGTTCTTTAATTTTATCTTTTTCTTGTTGTTTGAGTTTATCGAAATGCTGTGCGAGGTCTTCGTTCGATAGTTTAATTTGATGTCTTTTCCTTGTGATTACTCTATCTGGGTCTTTAAAAGTTATATTTTTTTCCTCTCTTGTAATAGCATGTAGCGATTTGTTATTTTCTTGTATAATATCTATGTCTTGTATATTTATTTTTTCATATGGTTCTTTCATAGTTATTGGGATTGTAAGTTTTAGTATTACTATTGGATGATCTGATATTTTATTTGGGATTTTGATTATTCTTTCTATTTTTCCCATATTTTTAATATGATATACATTGGCTATTTTTTCATATCCGGTTTTTAGTTGGTTAAGGTCACCGCATATGTGTTCTGATTGCCAGATTTCTTCAGGTATTATTTCTTTATTCGGATTGTCGGGTTCTAGGTATATGTTGTTTAATAGTATTTCCCCAGTTCCTTTATTGTTTTTTAATTTTATTTGGAGAAATCTTCCGTGCTCGTCGTCTTTTATCGTTTTGTAAGTGATGCAGTCCAATTGGTCTGATACTAGTGATAGGACTCCTTTTCTTCTTATGTTTCCTTCTGCTCTGAAAGTTTTGTATCCTTTCATATAGAGTTTGTCTTCTTTTATGAGCATTGTTTCTTGAATTATTGCTATTTGGATGTCATTGGTGTATAGTTGTTCGATTAGGTAGCTTCTTTTTGCATAACTTCCTAATGAGTCGCAGTTCCATAGCATTATATTTACTTCTGGTTTGTTGTGTTCTTCATTGAGTTTAATTGCTTGGATGTCTTTTTGTAGTTTTTCTTTGAACTTTATTGGATGGTTGTTCTCATTTATTAGGGCATCATAATGTCCTTCTAGTTCAGGGTGGGTTCCTTGGTGGAGCCAAAGTTTGATTGATTCTTGTTGAGTGTTACTCTCTTTATCGTTGATTGTTATCCATTTATTTTTTTTATATTTATCATCTGATAGATAAATATAGCATTTTATATCATAATATTGTATTAGTGGGGTTAATTCTTCATATCCTACGAAACAGTTTGAGTTTTCGATTTTATTTGCTAGTTCTTCGGAGCTTGAGTAATTAAGGGCCTCAAGTACGTCTTTCTCCCAGTTATATTCTTTGATTTTTTGGGCTGTCAGTTTTCTTAAATATAGCCATTCTTCTGCTTTAATTCCTGCTGTTGTTAGGATTGCTCTGAATGCACAGTTTCCTCCCCCTTGTACTTTGATTCTTTCATAATCGTTGATGTTTGGGTTGGTCGAGGATTCTTTTATTTCTTTCGTTGTGTCTTCTTCTTTCATTATGATATCATCATCATGGTTGCTGCTTGAATTTGGCGCGTTTTCCCTTTTTGTGTTGTATTCTTGGATTTCTCGATTTTCCATTGCAATATATTGGTTGGCTTTTTTTATATATCTTTGGCAGTATGCACACCATTCATGTTTGCATTCTTTAAGTTTTCGCGGTTTTTTCCTCATTTGAATTTTGGCTCTTATTTTGATTAGTTCACTTTTTGTCAGTGGTTTCGAGTTGGGGTGGCATGTGGTACATCTCCATACTGTGCAACTATGGATGTGCTTCGTTTTGTATTGAACATCTTGCCAGTATTTGCTATCTGGATCTTCTTCGTTTGGAATTTCTTTTTTTACAAATATAATAATACTTACCGGGAAATTAATAAAATACAATTAAATAAATTATAGATTTGAATTTAATATCATATTGCGGTTATATTTATTCATTTTTTATACTTATTATATATAACTAGGATAAAAAAATTCTATTCACTATTAAATGAATCTATTAAATAAAATAATTTATACAT
>JAFVEQ010000004.1 GCA_017475895.1 Rickettsiales bacterium | reverse complement strand
TATTAATGTAATTTAATCATTTAAAGAGAATAAAAAAAGGAATAAAATAAGAATTAAATAAGAATAAAATAAGAAGTAATAAATATTACATATTCATCAAAAAAACTGTTGATTTTTAACCTTGGTTTAAAGTGGACAGATTAGAAAATAAAAAGCACCAAAGGGTAGGGCACTCTCATAAAATGAGAATGCCCTTGTGGAATTTAAGCATAAAATCGATTAATCAAAAAATTAACGTTTATCTATCTTCCATAAATTGCTTTAACTTAATTATTCTTTTTGGATGTTGCAATTTTCGCAAAGCTTTAGCCTCTATCTGTCTTATTCTCTCTCTAGTAACAGAAAATTGTTTTCCCACTTCCTCCAGCGTGTGATCGGAATCCATACCTATTCCAAATCTCATTCTTAAAACTCTCTCCTCTCTGGGGGTCAAATTTGACAGAAGACCAGTTGTTATTTCCTTTAAATTATTGTAGGACGTAGCCTTAAATGGTGAAACGACCTTACTATCCTCAATGAAATTACCAACTGTACCGTCTCCCTCATCATTTCCCAACGGAGAATCAAGACTAACCGGATCTTTTGTATTCATCAACACCTTTCTAACCTTATCAGCAGGAATCAATAGCTTGTTTGCTATTTCCTCCACCGTTGGCACTCTACCAAGTTCCTGCGTTAGCTGTCTTGATGTTTTAGATATTTTATTAATGGTTTCCACCATGTGTATTGGAATTCTAATGGTTTTTGACTGATCGGCTATAGCTCTAGTCATTGCCTGTCTAATCCACCATGTGGAATAGGTGGAAAATTTGTAGCCTTTTTTGTACTCAAATTTATCCACAGCCCTCATCAATCCAATATTTCCCTCCTGTATCAGATCCAAGAACTGTAGACCTCTGTTGGTATATTTTTTTGCTATTGAAATTACCAATCTTAGGTTGGCTGAAATCATTTCCTTTTTAGCTGCATCTTCCTCTTTTTTTGCTATTTTTATTTCCTTCAGAAATGCCGTAAATGTTTCTATATCAAGTCCAATTATTTTCATAATTTTATTGATCCGCTCAGCACTTTCAATTATTTTGTCTCTGTTATTTTTTATGAAACTATCCCATCTGTTATCTTTTAGTTTTTCCAGCTCCTTAATCCATTCTTCACCGTATATACCCTTGAAGTTATCCAAAACCTCTACCTTGCTTATACCCTCATCACTGGCCAAAGCAAATAAACCTTTATTTATGTCCATTATTTTGTCTTCGACCTTGTATAACTCTTTTAAAATGTCTGTTATTATATCTTCATTCAACGGTATTTCTACTATTTTTTTGTACAATTCACCGAATAATGTTTCAACCTTTGGATTATTTGCGTTTAAAATACCTCTTTCGTCTAGATTTGATAGTATTTTTTGAACTATTGATACAGCAGATTCTAGAGATGTTAACACCTTTGGCAATAGGGACTTCTCCACTGTCGCTACACAGGTATTTGAATCACCACCTTCACCGTTTTCATCGTCGTCCTCATCTTCATCAAAAAGATAATCCAGTTCATCATCCCCATCGTTCTTGTCTTTGTCCGTTAATTCATCATCATCAAATATTGAACTTATGGAATTTTCATCCTTCTCCTTTTCCTCAATATCCTTAACTATATCAAGCGTGTTTATGGTGCTTAAATCAACATCATTGTCCGCTTCATTTGTTTTTGATTCATCTATTTTTATTATATCTCTCAACAGAATTGTACCATTCGAAAGTCCGTTGTACCAATCAAATATATACTTTAATATAAACGGTATCCTGTACATCTTTTTTATTATGTTCAATCTACTATTTTCAATTCTCATTGAAATACTTATTTCTTCCTCTTTTGTAAGTAGATCAATATTATTCATTGATTTCAAATAAGACTTTACAGGATCTTCAGTGCTCTTTGATAAAAATGTTTCTTTTTGCTGATCTGCATCTAAACCATCCGCTTTATTAAATGTATTTAGTTCCTCTTCATTTCTTACAACCGATATATCAACACTTTCTAAAAACGATATTATTTCTGCTATTTTTTTAGGGTCTTTTATCCTGTCACCTATTTTATTATTTACATACTCGACAGTTAAAAACTTATTCTTTAACCCCTCTGCCATTAGTTCTTTCTTAATTTTTAACTCTTCTTTATCATCGTTATTTACTACATTTACACTTGTTTTTTCAGTATTTTTAACAACCCGTTCGTTACTAACCGTCTTTTTTATATCGGTTTTAATGCTGTTTTTATTTGGAATTGTTTTTTTAATTTGTTCCTTACTTTTGCTGACCGCTTTAGTCTTTGTTTGTTTTACAGTTTTAACGTCAACCTTTTGTTTTTTATCTTCTTTTTTTTCTTTAGAAACTGTTTTTGCTTTTATGTCATTAACTACCTTATGTTTTTTTTCCGCCGATAATTCCTTGGTGGTATTTTTTGTCTTCTCAGTTTTTGCAACCATTATTTCTCCTAAAATTAATAATTAAAATCATCATCAAGTGTATTTTTTTTACTCCTTAACTCATCCAGCTCATTCATTATATTTTTTCTTTTACTTTCATTATCATTTTTGAAAGACAAATTTTTCACCTCTATTTCAAGTGTATTTATATTTCTTTCAATAACTAAACTATACAAGTAGTTAACTTTTTTACTATCTAAAATGTGGTTATATCTACCACTGTTAATAATATAGTCATTAAAATTATTTTTTTCAAGTATATTTAACAACAATTCTTTATTTTCTATATCATTTGCCTCATATAGTTTTAAAAATATACCAATCAATTCATTTGACTTGCTATCAGTATACTCCATATTAAACATATCAACATTGTATGTCTGAAAAATCTGATCCACAACTGGTAGATAGCTAATCATCAAAGAAAACATTTGTTTTTCAATATTAATTACATTTTGTTTTAACAGATCTACACTATTTATGGATTTAACGTTTTTTTTGTAGTCAATTTTTGTTAAGGTTCTGTAATTTGTAGCTTTCTTATTACCGGTATATTTACTTATTAAAAATATTTGTCTTTTATAAAAATCTTCAAAGTTTTTTGAAACAAGTGGATCGTTTATTTGTTTTGTAATGGTGCTAAACTTTGTTTCTAGTAAACTTTTTTCCTCTGGAGTTATATACTTGTTATTTTCTAATGATTTTATCGTAGATATCTCATTTTTCCACAAAAATTCTGATAGCGAAAAACAGTTATTTTGATCGTTTATATAATCTAAAAATACCATTTTACCGTTATTTTTAACGAAATCATCTGGATCCTGATCTTTTGGCAAAAATACAAACTTCATGTTCTTCATTGGTGTTAGTATTGGTAGAACTAGATTTGCCAATCTTAGTGAAGCCTTTTGTCCAGCCGAGTCTCCATCCAAACACACAATTATTTCGTCAGTTGCCTTCCATAGAATTTCAATTTGTTTTAATGTTATCGCTGTTCCCATAGGTGCAACAACGTTCTCTATACCGTTTACAGACAAAGTTATGGCATCAAGATTACCTTCAACCAATATAACATTTTTGTTGTCATATATGCTTTTTTTAGCAAAAAAATAGTTAAATAATACATCACTCTTATGGTAAATTGCTGTCTCCGGCGAATTCATATATTTAGGCATATCATCTTTATTTATGACTCTACCGGTAAATGCTATAACTTTACCATTTTTATCCAGAACCGGAAACATCACTCTATTTCTAAACTTGTCATAATAGTTACCGTTGTTGTTTCTTGCTACAACTCCCGCCAATTCCATTTGTTTTTCACTAAAACCACAACTTTTTAAATATTCAATAAGTGAGGCAAAATCATCAGGAGCAAAACCTATCTTAAATTTTTTCACGCTATCAGTATTCAAGCCCCTTTTTATTATGTAATTTAAACCTCTTTTACCAATATTCTCAAATATACATTTTTGAAAAAATAGACAAGATTTTTCGTTTATATCTTGTACTATGTGTATTGTATCCAATTCCTCTTTGTTTTTTGTGCTGTTTTTTAATTTTGGCAATTCTATCCCATTTTCTGTTGCTAATTTTTCAACAGCATCCTTAAAGGATAAACCGTCTTGGTTCATCGTAAATGTTATCACATCTCCATGTGCTCCACAACCAAAACAATGATAAAAACCTTTATCATCATTTACGTTAAAAGATGGTGTTTTTTCTTTGTGAAACGGGCAACAGGCAACCTTGTTTCGCCCTCTATTTATCAATCTTACACTTCTGCTGATAACATCGGACAAAACTATCTTTTCTTTTAGTAAATTCAAAAAGTTATTATCATACATGATGTACTATATATCTTTTAAATCATTGGTAAACAAAACAATTTCATCTTTTTCCGCCATACCAACATTTTCCTTAAGCTTTTCCTCTAATAAATCTAGATCAATGTTGTCTGAGTTTAATCTTTCGACTTTGTTTTTTTGTTTTTTCATGTAGTATTCTTTTTTATTCAGTAGATTTTTTTTGTCAACTAGTGTTGTATTTGTATTTTTGTAGGATACCACACCATATTTACCCATAAATATGTGATAACAAAAATACAATGATAGAAATGTGTAGAATATTATTTTTACAACTGTAATTACTACACTTTCCTTCTCTTCTTCAACTATCATTTTACTACTATACAGTTTGTTGCACTTTTGGTGGTAACCTTTAGGTACTCTTTACAGAAACTCTGAGCATCGTTTTTTGTGTTGAAATCACCAACCTGAACTCTATAAAATATTCCCTTGTTACCTAAATCTATTTCATACATAAAAATATCAAAATCCTTTAATAAATTACTATGTACTTTTTTTGTTTTATTGATAAAATCCTGTGCCTGTTGTTTATTCTTTAACGCTATCAACTGTGCTTTGTATAACTCAATTTTTTTTCTAGGTTCCACCTTTATAACATTTTTTAATTCCTCTGTTTTTTGATTTCTACTGTTCTCATTAATTTTAACTGTTTTTATGTTTTCATTCAGAACAATATCATCATTATTGACTTCAAATTCACTATTATTAACCACATTGTTTATTTCATTATCCAATTCGCTTTTTTGTGTAATTTGCTCGCTATTTCTGCCAACATTTGTATTTATATTTCCATCTGTTACATTGATATTAACCTTTTCGTCTTTATCATTCAAATTGTCATAAAAACTGTTTGTCTTAAATTCTAGTTCTCTAGTTTCTTGTTTTACTTTTACAACATCCGATTCTGCTCTTATTACTGGTAGACTATTTTCATCTCCGTTTATTTGCGCTATCCTGTAGGATTTTAGTAAAATTAAACAAAATGCTAGCATTACTATACTTGTTATTGCTATTAAAATGTTTTTTTTATTTCCGCCAGTGATATTCATCAAAATATTTATAAAACCGCTGTTGTGAGTATCATATTTTAAAAATTAAAATCAAGAATTAATTTAATTATTGAAATAATAAAAATAAATTATATTATTTTAGCATAAAGTGGTTGTACATTATGGCAAAAAATTTTGTTATAAATATAGGTAGTAATGGCTCAATAATAACTTTAGAGAGTAGGTCTAAAGTATATGAGAGTTATTTTTTTGACGATATAAATACCGAAAACAATAGAGAAACATTAGTAAATCTTTTTAAAAAAAACAAAAATGCACCAATATATATAATACTTGATAATATTGGACAGAGCTATAACATAAAGAAATTTCCAAAAGTTGGTCTTCTTGATCTAAGAAAGATAGTTGAAAGAAAGTTTAGAAGTGATATTCCAGAAAACGATCTAAAAGATAAAAGATTTATGGGATACAACAAAGAGGATAAGGATTTTGAGTATATGTTCATTTCCTCCAATGTTGATGAAATTATAAAAAGTTGGTTTGATTTTATAGAGGAACACGATAATATTACAACCGGAGTATACATGTTGCCATTGGCAACTGAGGCAATTTTAAAAAAAATAAAGAAAAAACTTAAAACAAACAAAAATAAAAGAATCAATAAATCAACAGATGGTAAAGATGGTGTAAAAAGCATTAGTTGGGATATAGTTTTGGTTAGAACACAGGTTGGTGGCTTTAGAGAAGTTGTGTTTATGAACAATAGAATAGTGTTTACCAGAATATTAAATGAAGACCTAAGTTCTCAAGATAAATTTGATGCACAGTTTAGAGAAAACGTATTAAGGACGGTTGAGTATTTGAAGAGATTTTACACTTCCTTTAGCGAAGACAATTTAAATATGTACACAATAGTCGATGAAGAAACAAAGACGTTGTTGATGAACACCAGTGTAAATAATATAAGTGTAAGAAATTTTTCTTATAACGAATTTTCCCGTATCTTTTTTATGAGAAAAAAGATTGGCAAATATGCCGAGAATGGAGCGGATTTAATATTTGGAGATCTGATAGTTTTTGGTAGTAAAACCATTAACTTTTTTACAAGAGAAATGAAACAAATAGCCCTAATTTCAAGCATATATAAAATATTAAGAGTTTTCACATCCTTTCTATCCATTTCTTTGATTTTAATTTTTATTACCGGAACTATATTTTTAGTAAGGGATAAATATCTAATAGATAAATCAAAGAAAAAGTTTGATGAATTACAGAGAACATTCGAAATAAAAAATAAACAAGAATTTGGTAGCGATGTTGCTGACTTTGATGATATGATTGACGCTACATCATTTTATTTAAGAGTAAAAGATTTAAACATTAATCCGTTTGGTTTGATTGGTAATTTATCCAATTTTGTTGCTGACGATATAGCCATCACAAGTTTAAAATGGAGAATGGTTCCATCAAAACGAGGTATTTTATACGGAGGAAAAGAAGCTGTAAATCTAGATTCTTCATTAGTTAATAAAAGTGGTAAAGTTGACGATCTGTTTAAAATCTACGAAAATATCGATAATTCATTAAAAAATTCACTAAGTGACTACGACACCAAACTGTCAAGTCTACCAAGAAATATAAACTTTAACACAAATTATTTTTCTTTTCCATTAAAAATAGATATAGCGAGGAAATAGTATGACGGACAGTAACGAGAAAAATAATAAAGCTAATAAAAAACTTATACTGCTAAAGAGAGCCATTAAAATTTTGCCAATATTTATATTTATTGCCTTACTCTGCTATGCTACATCCGACTTTTTCATATTGGAACACATAAAAAATAACATTAAACTCAGAGATTTAGATGTTGATGCCAACAAAATAGTTAGTAAAACAAGAGAAGTTGATAGAAAGACAAGCTTGATAAAAAATTATATAAACACATGGAATAATGACATAACCGAAACACAAAAAATGCCTGATGGTATAAACATAGAATCATTAAAAGTTCTGTTTACAGATATGGCAAAAAAATACATGATTAAAAGTATAGACATATCTTTTTCTGTTCCAAGAAGGGTTGAAATCGATGGAAACACTCTAAATGTCATGGGTTCCGAAATATCTTTATCATTTAACTGTTTAACGGAATATTCCGTTTACCATTTCATTAATGAATTATATAAAAATGACTACGGATTTTTTATAATAGAGGAGATGGAAATTAGGAAAATAAGAAATATTGATAAAAATGTAATACGAATGTTAGTGGAAAATGGAGATGCTAATGCTTTATCCGTCAACATGAAATTACAGTGGTATGAACTTTCCAGTAGGTAATATGAAGGTAATATTTTTTGTTTTTATTCTATTATTTAACAGAGTTTGTTATTCAAAAGATATAACAAACGTAGGTTCCAACAAAGAGGTACTAGAAGAAAACAAAATATTAAACGAAGCCGAAAAAGCAACATCAAATATTCCGAGTACAGTGTTTAATCATGCTATAAATACAGATAACAAAAAGGATGAATCCACAGATAAAAACGAAAATAACGAAGAAATAACAGAAAAAGAGGAAAGTTTAACACAGGAAAACAGTACAGAAGATGTAGATAATAGAGAAAAACAAACAAATTCTACCACAGAAGAAACCGAAGAAATCGCAAAAGAAAATTTAAAAGACAGTACGAAAGATGAAACCAAGAAAGAAACAGATAAAAACAAAGAGGAAACGAAAAAAGAAGATAAAAAGGATGAAAACGATACGCAAAAAGAAGAAGAGAAAGTAGCAACACCAGAAAAACCAAAGGACTTGCAACCATATCAAGAGGAGTACTACTCTGCATTCAAGAGTTTCATGTTTTCAAAAAACGTAATATCCACAATACAGAAAGCATTAGAATTACATAATACAAGAACCTCCAATAAATCAACCAAACAGCAAGAAAAAGACGCTGAAGAAAAAGAAAATGGTGCAGAGGAGGAAGAGGACACCAATAAAGAAGAGGAAATTAAATTTGAAGATAATGTTAGCAATGTATATCTAAAAGCAATAGCGTTTATTTCTAACAACTTTTGGACTGTGTGGATTAATGACAAAAAAATATCGAACGTAAATAATCTCAGTGATGATAACGAATATGTTATAAAACATGTGAGTACCAGTGAAGCAACCGTTGTTTTAACCGTTAGTAAAGCTAAATGGAACTACATAAATAGCAACGGCACCATAGGTACTGATGAGTATAAAATAAACGACAGTAAGAATAAAGTAGAATTTGAATTCACTTTACACCCAAATCAAACATTTGTTTTATCAAAAAACACAGTTGTTGACGGTAAATACAAGGGCGAAACTGAAAAACAACTTATTGATTCCACAGAAAATATATCATTGGATTCTATTATTAATGAAACATTTAGTTTTGACGGTATGTAACTGACTTCGATTAATTTAAGGGAGGCATTTATTTGTTAACTTTAAATTAAGGAGTTTTATGAAAAGAAATTTGATTTTAGTGTTTTTTGTGCTTATTGTTTGTTTAGATTTTTTCTTTTTTGATTATAGTGTTGGTGAATTAGGAAAAGGAAAAAACATCTCTAAATTTAATACAATTGATGAGGTAAAAGGTAGAATTGAGTATAATTTACCATTTATTTTTAAAGATTCTAACATCAAGCTACAAAGTTGTAAAGAATACAGAAGAAACAAACCAAAAGCCAACAATGCTTTTGAAAAAGAGGCTATAAGAACAATGGATAAAAATTGTACACTACTAAAAATTTTAAAACATGTCAAAATACCACCAAAACCCACCGGTAAAAAAGCAAAAAAGAAGATTGATGTTCACGGTGGCATTAGTCTCAAAGATATAAACATTTGGGATAAAAATCTAGTTTTTGAATGTAGCTGTGGAGAAGTAAAAAATAATTATGATAATATACTAAGTAAGTACAGTGATATCACTGATATGGTTGATGATGGAATTATCGACATTACGCCAATAAATTCACAAGATATAATTGTGAACAATACAATTTTAAGGAGAACTTGTCGAATAAAAAATCTATTTAAAGTTAATTTTAATGATAGATTATTTAATAAAGATTGTAATGTAATTGAAGTGTCTGTTGCCGACGTAGACGATAACTATGTTGAGTGTGTTAAATATTTAACTTTCAAACATGATGATAAAACTGGAATCATGGTAAAAAACTAGTAATCATATAAATAAAACCGACAAAAAAACTACCCATTTAAAAATAAATGGGTAGGGGGTTTGTTTTTTTAAAATCAACTAAAAGTCTATATTATGATCTCCATTGTAGGCTTTTATGTAAAGTTTCCTCATTTCGTCTATAAGTGGATATCTAGGATTTGCTGCCGTGCATTGGTCATCAAAGGCCTTTTCTGCTATTTCATCTAGGGCATCCATAAATTCCTGTTCCGTAAAATTGGTTTTTGGATCAGCCTTAATGGATGGAGCAATACCAACACTGGCTTTAAGTTTTTCAATGTTTTTAATCAAATTATCAACTTTTTCTTCTGTTGTTTTACCACCAAAACCCATAAAGTCAGCTATTTCAGCATATTTTTCACCGGCAAATGGATACTTATACTGTGCAAAAGCTGTTTGCTTAGTTGGTTTTTTACTGCTATTAAACTTTATAACCTGTGAAATACAGTAGGCATTTGCTATACCGTGTGAAATATGGAATTTAGCACCTAATTTATGAGCTAATGAATGACATATACCTAAAAATGCATTGGAAAATGCCATACCAGCTATGTTAGCAGCATAGTGTATTTGTTCTCTGGCCTCCGGTGTGCCTTTGTTTATAGATTCATCAAGGTTATTGAATATCATCTTAATTGCCTGAAGAGCTAAACCATCAGTAAACGGTGAAGCCATAACGGAAACATATGCTTCCAAAGCATGCGTTAAAGCATCAATTCCAGAAGCGGCAGCTAAACCTTTTGGCATTGTGCTTGCTAAATCAGGATCAACAATAGCCATTGTTGGTGTAAATGCGTAGTCTGCTATAGCATATTTGTTGTGCGTTTTTTCATCCGTTATTATGGTAAACGGTGTAACTTCAGAACCGGTTCCGGATGTGGTTGGAATACAAACTAAATCAGCTACTTTACCTAATTCAGGCATCATATAAGCTCTTTTCCTTATATCCATAAATCGCATAGCCACATCTTCAAATTTTACGTCTGGCTGTTCGTACATCATCCATACCATTTTTGCAGCATCTATTGGAGAACCACCACCGAGTGCTATTATAACATCCGGCTGTAAATTTCTACAGGATTTCAAAGCTCTTTCTACAAGGCTCAGTGTCGGATCAGGTTCCACATCCGAAAATATATTGTATTTTATATTAAGTTCTTCCAAAACCGAAGTAATTTTCTTTGTATAACCTAAATCAAATAAAACCTTGTCGGTAACAATAAATGCCTTTTTTTTGCCTTTTAACTCCTGTAGAGCAAAGCCAACACAACCTTTTTTAAAATAAATTTTTGGCGGAACTTTAAACCATAACATATTTTCCTCTCTTTCTGCTATTGACTTAATATTAATCAAATGTTTAACTCCTATATTTTCACTAACGGAATTGCGACCCCAAGAACCACAACCCAATGTTAATGACGGTTCAAGTCTAAAGTTAAACAGATCACCAAGTCCACCATGTGAAGATGGTGTATTTATTAAAATTCTAGATGTTGTTAAAACATCGCTAAATTTTTGTATTCTATCCTCATTTGTTGGATTTGTGTATAATACTGAAGTATGTCCATTTCCTCCCAAAATAATTAGTTCTTCTGCTTTTTTAGTGGCTTCATCAAAAGTTTTTGCTTTATACATAGCCAGAATAGGAGACAATTTTTCGTGGGAAAATGGTTCAGCGTCACTAGTATCAGTTACTTCTGGTATTAATACCTTCGTTCCATTTGGAACCTTTATGCCAGCCAATTCCGCAATTTTCATAGCCGGTTGACCAACTATAGCGGCATTAAGTTTCCATTTGGATAAAATACCTCAGCCAATTTTGCATTTTCTTCTTTTTTAAGGATATAACAACCTCTCTCTTCAAATTCTTTTTTAACCTCTGAATAAACCTTATCAAGCACAATTACCGACTGTTCAGAAGCACAAATCATACCGTTATCAAACGTTTTACTTAAAATAATCGAGTTTACAGCCATTTTTATATCTGCTGTTTCGTCTATAACAGCTGGAGCATTTCCAGCGCCAACACCAATGGCTGGTGTTCCTGAACTGTAAGCGGCTTTTACCATACCCGGACCACCGGTTGCTAGAATTAAACTTATATCCTTATGACCCATTAGAGCACCCGATAATTCTATAGTTGGCTCATCTATCCAACCAATAATATTTTCCGGTGCACCGAATTTTACAGCTGTTTCTAAAACTAGTCTCAATGCTTCACAGGTGCATTTTTTTGCTCTCGGATGTGGTGAAACAACTAGACCATTTCGCGTTTTTAACGCTATCAGGGCCTTGAAAATCGCCGTTGAGGTTGGATTCGTTGTAGGAATAATCCCGGCAATAATACCAACTGGACAAGCAATCTTTGTCATACCGTTTACTTTGTCCTGTTCAATAATGCCACATGTTTTTGTATTTTTATATTTATTATAAATATATTCAGCAGCAAAATGATTTTTAATAACTTTATCTTCTACAACACCCATTCCGGTTTCTTCTACAGCCATCTTTGCCAATGGAATTCGCTCTTTACACATGTATAAAGCTGTTTGTCGAAATATTTCATCAACTTTTTCCTGAGAAAATGTGGCAAATTTCTGCTGTGCTTTCTTGACTTTTTCTATCAATTCGTCCAATTTATCCAGTGAATCTATCGTCATATTTTTTGTTTTGTTAATTCTTACATTTATATAAAGATTTTATTATAAAAATCAAGTAAATAAAATATTACAATAATAATATAAACAAAAAAAAACACCACAAATCTATATTTGTGGTGTTAATTAAGTTATTGAATATCAAAGTTTTTTATTTTTACTTCTTTTCTTCATACTCTCCATTTATTGAACCATCATCATTGGTGGTTCCTGCGGAACCAGCTCCAGCATCAGCATTACCTGTACCAGTGTTTCCGGCCTGTTGCTGTGCCTGATAGATTTTTTCGCCAAGTTTCATTGAAGCGTTTGTCAATTTTTCGGTTGCTGTTTTTATAGCCTCTAAATCGTTACCTTCAAGAACCTTTTTAGTTGCTTCCACTTCAGCATTAATGTTATTCTTTTCTTCATCCGTTAATTTATCACCATAATCGGTCATTGATTTTTCAATAGAATAAATTAATGTGTCAGCATGGTTTTTAGCATCAGCCAATTCTTTTTTAGCCTTATCACTGGCAGCATTTGCCTCAGCATCCTTCATCATTTTTTCTATTTCAGCATCGGTTAAACCACCGGATGATTGAATTGTAATATTTTGTGCCTTATTTGTTCCCTTGTCCACAGCAGAAACATTTACAACACCATTAGCATCGATATCAAATGTAACTTCTATTTGTGGAATACCTCTTGGAGCAGGTGGAATACCATCCAATGTAAATTCTCCCAAGAGTTTGTTATAAACCGCTATATCTCTTTCTCCTTGAAATACCTTAATGGTAACAGCCGGTTGATTATTTTCAGCTGTTGAAAATATTTGACTTTTCTTTGTTGGAATCGTTGTGTTTCTATCTATTAATCTTGTGAACACACCACCCATAGTTTCAATACCTAAGGATAATGGTGTTACATCAAGTAACAGAACATCTTTTACATCACCCTGTAAAACACCACCCTGAATTGCCGCACCAACTGCCACAACTTCATCTGGGTTTACACCTTTGTGTGGTTCCTTGCCAAAAAAGTTTTTAACCGTTTCTTGAACTTTCGGCATTCTGGTCATACCACCCACCAAAACAACTTCATTTATATCACTTGTTTTTAGACCGGCATCAGCAAGAGCTTTTTTGCAAGGCTCTATTGTCCTTTCAATTAAATCTGCAGTCAACTGTTCTAATTTCGCTCTGGACAGTTTTATATTTAGATGTTTTGGACCGGTTGCATCGGCGGTTATGTATGGCAAGTTTATTTCAGTTTCTGTGGTACTAGACAGTTCTTTTTTAGCATTTTCTGCAGCTTCTTTAAGTCTTTGTATTGCTAAAGTGTCCTGTGATAAATCTATTCCATTTGATGCCTTAAAGCTATCAATCAAAAACTGTTGAATTCTGTTATCAAAATCCTCACCACCTAAAAATGTATCACCATTTGTAGCCTTAACTTCAAATACACCATCACCAATTTCAAGAATTGACACATCAAATGTACCACCACCAAGGTCATAAACAACTATAGTTTTGTTTCCTTCTTTGTCTAGACCATAGGCAAGAGCAGCTGCTGGTGGTTCATTTATAATTCTTTTAACATCTAATCCGGCAATTTTTCCAGCATCTTTTGTAGCTTGCCTTTGAGAGTCATTAAAGTATGCCGGAACAGTTATAACCGCTTCCGTAACTTTCTCACCAAGATATGCTTCCGCTGTTTCCTTCATCTTTTGTAGTGTGTAGGCTGATATTTGAGAAGGAGAATATTTTTCACCTTTAACTTCAACCCAAGCATCACCGTTACCGGCCTTAACTATTTTATAGGGAACCTTTTTAGTATCATCCTGAACAACTTTCTCGTCAAATCTTCTACCTATTAATCTTTTTACAGAAAATATTGTGTTTTCAGCATTTGTGGCAGCCTGTCTTTTTGCTGGTTCACCAACAACTATACTGTTGTCCTTTGTAAAAGCAACTATTGACGGTGTTGTTCTTATACCCTCTGCGTTTTCAATAACTTTGGTATTTTTACCCTCCATTATGGCAACACAAGAGTTTGTAGTTCCCAAATCAATACCTATAATTTTACTCATATTAACCTCGTTTGTTTTTAATTTTTTATAAACTGTTTAATATATAGTAATCATTTTTGTGAATACAAGAGTAAATAATTTTTTTTATTTTTGCTAATATAACACAAAACGGGCTATTATATAGCCCGTAAATGCATTTTTTATATTTTTGTTATATATTATTTTTAAAGATTCAGTCCATCAACCCAATTTTTCAAATTTTCTACGCTCGGATTATGATTTAATACGCTACCACCCACAACCTCAGCTGTTTCCGGTAAACTTTTTTTAATATCGTTAATGGTATTTCCTAAATCACTACTTCCGGATGTAGCAAACACAACAATTTTCTTATTTGAAAAATCGTAAGTTTCCAAAAAAGTGTGTATTATACTAGGAGCAGTATACCACCATATTGGAAATCCCACAAAGATTACATCGTAATCTGCTATTTTTGGATTATTTTCCACAATTTCAGGTCGTGAATTTTCATCTGCCATTTCCACACTGCTTCTGGAATTTTTATCTCTCCAATTTAGATCTGCATCAGTATATGGAATTTTTGGCTCTATTTTATAAATATCACCTTCTATTGCCTTGGCTAAATCCTCAGCTAGTTTCTCAGTTGTTCCACTAACCGAAAAATACGTTACTAATTTTTTCATAATATAAGCAACTTTTTATACTGCCACAATGGTAATGGAGACAAAAATAAAAATCAATAATATTGCTTTAATTTGTACTATTTATAAATACTGATGTTTTATTACTCACCTTTAACATTTTTACCAAAAACTAGACCATTCCAAATGTGCTCTGTTGTAAATGGTGCAAGCGGAGCAATAGCTTCCATCATGGTTTTTAAAACAGTATAAAGTGTATTATACGCATCCTGTTTATCCTGATCTAGGATAGATTTCCAAAATCTAGGCTTATTTCTTCTTATATACCAGTTGTTTAACACTTCAAAAAATGCTTCAGATTCTCTACAAGCATCACCCAAGTTGTATGAATCCATGTTACTTTTGATATTGTTAACAGCCATCTTTAGTTTCGATAGTATGTATCTATCCATTATATTTTGAGACAAGAAATTTTCCTCCGCTTTTATCCCATCACTGTTAGCATACAAACAGAAGAAGTCGTAGGAATTCAACATTGGCTTTATTACCAATCTTAAAGTTTCCTTCATATCTCTCCCGTTTTTACTAATACGAATTTCCTCTCCTTTTAGGGCAGGGGACTTTAGCATCAGCCATCTTATGGCATCACTACCATAAGCTTCAAATGCCTCATTTGGATCGACATAATTTCGCCATCTTTTTGATAATTTTTTACCATCTTCATCAACAATAATTCCATAGGATATACAATTCTCAAAAGGATTTTTATCAAACAGAGCAGTTGCTAAAACCAGCAATACATAGAACCAACCTCTAATCTGTCCATCTCCCTCTGTTATGAAATTTGCTGGAAAGTTTCTCTCGAACTTTTCTTTATTTTCAAACGGATAGTGTAGCTGAGCGTAGGGCATTGAACCACTTTCGAACCAACAGTCTAAAACATCCGGAACCCTAACCATCATTGACTTTCCAGTTGGATCATCTGGATTTTTCCTTGTCAGTTTATCAATATACGGTCTGTGTAAATCTGTAGGTCTCACACCAAAATCTCTTTCCAGTTCATCAAGTGAACCATATACATCTATTCTAGGATATTTTGGATCCGTACTCTTCCACACCGGCACCGGACAACCCCAAAATCTATTTCTAGTTATGGACCAGTCCCTAGCTCCCTCTAGCCACTTACCAAATCTTCCGTTTTTTATATGTTCCGGTATCCAATTTATTTTTTGGTTGTTATTGATTATTTTGTCTTTTATTTCAACAACCTTCACATACCAAGAGGACATTGCTCTGTAAATTAGTGGTGTGTCGGTTCTCCAACAATGCGGATAATTATGGATATACTGTTCCGTCTTAAGCCACTTGCCTTCTTCCTTTAATCTTATTATTATGGAATCATTTGTTTCAAAAACTTGTTTACCATAGTAATCACCTATCACGCTTGTAAAGCAACCAGCATCATCAACCGGACAAACTGTAGGTATACCTAAAGGCTTGCAAACATTATTATCATCTTCACCAAATCCTGGCGCAGTGTGTACTATACCGGTTCCATCCTCAGTTGTTACAAAATCACCATGTATTATGGTAAAACAATTTTGACAATCCTTAACTTCTTTTATGTTTACGAGATACGGCATTAATGGTTCATACTTTAAACCCAAAATATCTTCACCTTTGAATTCTATTACAACATCAAAATTACCTTCATCATCTACCGCTAATTCTTTCTTATATTTATTCAGTAAAGCTTTACCAATTATATAATAGTTATCGTCTTTTTTAATCAAAAGATAATCGAATTCTTTGTTTATTGTTAATGCCAAATTTGATGGCAAAGTCCATGGCGTTGTTGTCCATGCCAAAACATACACATTTCCATCTATATTCAACTGTTTTATAAAATTTGGTAGTTCGTTCAGTTTAAACTTTACAGTTATTGCTTTATCTGTCCTTTCTCTGTAGGAATTATCCATCTTCGTTTCAAAATTTGACAACGGAGTTTCACATTTCCAAGAGTAGGGCATAACCCTGTAGTCTTCATACAACAAACCCTTATCATAAAGCTGTTTAAACACCCAAATTACTGACTCCATGTAGTCAAGATTCATGGTTTTGTAACCACCATCAAAATCAACCCATCTGCCCGATCTGTTTACATATTCTTTCCACTCTTTAACGTACTTTAGTACACTTTCCTTACAATATCCATTAAATTTTTCTATTCCGTATTCTTCTATCGCTCTTCTGCCACCTATATTCAAATCTTTTTCAGCATTCATCTCCGCCGGCAGACCATGACAATCCCATCCAAATCTTCTTTCAACAACATTTCCATTCATTGTTTGGTATCTGGCAACAGTATCTTTTATGTATCCAGCTAATAGATGTCCATAGTGAGGTAATCCATTGGCAAACGGTGGACCATCAAAAAATACAAAATCGTTTCTTCTATCAATGTTTCTTCTATTTTGTATAGATCTGTTGAATGTGTTTTCTCTGTTCCAGAAGTCCAGTATGTCGTGCTCCAATTTACTAAAATTTATATTTCCGTTAGGTTCTGGATAATGTTTTTCTTTTATTCTATCTGTCATATCTTCTAAAATAAATAACTATTTTTGATAATAACCTATAAATTGTAATAGTCAAATAAAATGATTTACACAACAAATTAACAGTAGTTTTTCAATATTAACGTGAATAGGGCTATCACTATCGGTACAGCAAACGGAAAAAGTTTGCTTTTTTTAACATATTTCCAAAATATTGCAAAAAAACAACCAAAAAACCCCATCAGCAAAAAAAACATTGGTAAGTTGTGTAGAGTTAAAAACAAACCACATACTGTTATTATATTTGTGTCGGCTCCTCCCAAAACTTCATCCGTGTGTTTAATCTTTTCCACAAACAATCGACAGGCTTCAATCAATAAAAAATATACAAAGGCACTAAATATTGAATATAGAGGATCAATCGGATTGAATAAAACATATATTATGGCAAATATCAGCAACATAAATTGTAGATGTAGAGGAATTTCCATGTGTTCCACATCAGCAATAAAAATACTAAACAGCAAACTAAATAGTAAGCATAGATATAATGTTGTAAAGGTAAATCCAAATGCTACATATAATACACAGTACATAAGACAATTTGTTATTTCAATTAGCGGATATCTTATGCTAATTTTTTTGCCGCATTCAAGACACTTGCCCTTTTGTAGTATATAGGACACTATTGGTATCAGCGATTTTATTTCTAATTTTTTACCACACTTTGGGCAGTAGGAATTTTTAAAAACTATATCTTCTTTATTTGGCAACCTATGCGTCAACATTGTTAAAAAACTACCAATGCAGGCACCTAAACACAAAAATACCACAAAATGTATAACATATATTAATACTGTACTAATCATGTTTAGCCCCATAATTTATAGATTGATATTGCGACAGCAACGGAGGCATTCAAGCTTTCCACTGCATTGTTAATATTTATTTTATATAAACCATCACAGTTTTTTTTAACAAGTGGTCTTATACCATTTCCCTCGCTACCAACAACTAAACACAAGTTTCTACTATCCTTTATTTCCTTTATATCATCAGTTGCCTCACCGGCAAGACCTACAACAAAATACCCATTATCCTTCAAAGTTTGAATTGTATTGTTTAAATTCACAACCTCTATCATGTTTATCATTTCACTAAAACCAGCCGAAGATTTTAAAATAATTGAAGAATCCTTTGGTGAATTATATTTAGTTGTTATTATATAATTTACATTGAAGGCTAGGGCGGTTCTGATAATTGCCCCTATATTATGTGGATCCGTTAGTTGGTCCAATATCAACAATCTTGGCAATTCCTCATTTTCCTGTAAAATCTTTATAAAATCATTCAATGTCATTGTTCTATTCTGCGAAACACTAGCAACATAACCCTGATGATTTACATTTTCTTTAAAAAGTTTACTCAACTCAGCGTTACTCTTGTATTCAATAATTTTATTATTCACATTTATTTTATTGTCTTGTATATATCTATTTAATTCCGTAACATTGCTAGTATATATCCTATAAAACTTTCTTCTGTTGTTTTTCAACGCTATAAATACCGGATGTTTACCATATATGTAAAAATGTTCCGTTCTTTCTTTGTTATTTATATTTTTATTCATATACAAACCTATTGTTGGTAAGTTTGGTTCTCAACAGTATCAAAATCAACCTCTTCATCCTGTTGTTGCTCTTCATTAACTTCCTGCTTTTCCTTTAGCTTTATGTATATTGTGGCATTCTCAACGTCTTCTTCTGTTGCTATACCATCTATAAACTTTTTAAATTTTTTATGCTTTAGTTCATTATATATATCACTCTTTGCCTCTTCGTAGGTTTTTACTTTTATATTTCTTACATCATCAACCTTGATTATGTGCCAGCCTTCACTGGTTTTTATAGGCTTTGACAATTCACCAACCTTCAAAAGAAAGGCTATATCAGCAAATTCCTTTATGGTTATTTCTTCCTTTAGTAGATAACCCAAACAGCCACCATTCATGGCACTGGCTATATCTTTTGACCTTTGTCTAGCCGTTTTTTCAAAATTATTCATCTTTAATATTGTGTTTCTGATTCTTTTAGCTTCTTCTTCAGTATCAACAAGTATATGACTTATTTTTCTTTCCTCTTTGTTTTCCGTTATTGCAATCAGTTCATTATACCTATTCTTTATTTCATCTTCCGTAATGCTGCCGAAAACATATTTATTTAAATAGTTATTCACGATTAATCTATCAAGATACTCCTTAGCTACAAACCTATAGTAGTTATTATTTAACATACCCTTCTTTTCAGCCAACTTCAATATTTTGTCATTTGAGTATTTTTCTAACATCAAAGCATTAAAAGTCTCTTTATCCAGATTATCTATAGAATTTATATTGCTATTTTCATCATTAAATGTAGAATTTAACCTTGTTTTTATATCCAATTCATAGATTTTTGTATTATTTATTTTTGCTACAACTTTTCCACTGTCAACATAGTGATATTTTCTATAGTGATAGTAGAACATTAAATAAACTATAACACACTCAACAATAAAAACTACAACTGCCGACACTGTTAATATGTTTTTTTCGCTTTTTCTCATACCATATCCTAATTGTTATCATGAATATACTTGTTTATAACATCAAATATTGTTTCATTTGAGTTCAATATAGCCATTGATTTTATATTGCTTGCCAATTCAGTCATCTTACCTTCATCATTCAGTAAATTCGTAAGTTTTAGAGCAAAATCTTTAGCTACAAAATCCTTCTCTTCCAATAAAATACAAGCATTATTTCTACTGTAAAACTTAGCATTGTATAGTTGATGATCGTTCGCAACATTTGGTGATGGTATCATTATACACGGTCTACCCAATGCACTAACTTCACTTATGGTTCCTATTCCACTTCTGCAAACTATCAGATCGCTTTCAAACATTTTTTTGGGCATATCATCAAAAAATGTCTTTACTTCACTATCAATATTATTCTTTTTATAAAAAGCCTTTACCTCTTCCAGCTCTTCTTTTGTTTTCACTTGGTGTATAACATTAATTTTACTTTTTAAGTCTTTATTTATAAAATCAAAAACTTTTATAAATTCATTACTTAAAAAACTTGCTCCACCAGATCCACCGGTTATTAAAATTGTCAAATTATTTCCGTTATATTTATACTCTTGATTGGTGTATTTTTTAAGGTCATTTCTTATTACGGCACCGGCAAAATATAGCGTATTGGAATCCTTAATATTAACATTAAAGATTTCCTGAAATGAAGTAAACATATTTACAGATTTTTTCAGAAACAACTTGTTTATTTTTCCCACAAAAGCATTGCCTTCATGTAAAAATAAAGGTTTATGCATTATACCATTCGCCATCAACACCGGCAACGTAGTATATGAACCAAATCCCATTACCACATCCGGTTTGAACCTTAAAATAGTAAATATCGATTGGAAAAATCCAAACATTATGCTCATCAGCGATTTTAATCTAAACAAACTGTAACCACTTTTTATAACTTTATATTTTAAATCAGATTTTTCTAGATACTTTTCACCTCTTTCATCTACCGTTATTAAAACACTATAACCATTTTTTTTAAATGTTTCTGCCACCGATATTGCTGGAAAAATATGTCCGCCTGTTCCACCTGTTGCTATCATTATTTTTTTATTTTTTGCCATAAACTATTCCTTAAAAATTGCGAAATTAAACATATTTCTATATAGAATAATATTATAGCAAATATTATAATCAACATATTTATTGTTGCATAGCAAAAAGTATTTTAGTGCATTTTGTATTCTTTTTATTTGCTTTTCACTAACTATTTCTGTGGTTAACTCCTGTTTTTTCCTAGCCTTCACTTCAAAAGCAGTTAAATCTTTATTTTTTGTTGCCAAAATGTCTATTTCACCAAGTTTCGTTTTATATCTTCTTTTTAGTATTTTATAACCATGAAAAAATAGATACAATATCATCCAATATTCAGCAAATATTCCATATTTATATGTATTCATGTTAATTTACAAAATGTTGATATATTAATTTTTTCATCAAAAAAATCTGGATCTTTATATTTTAGATCTAGATCATTTATTTTATTTTCAAAATGTCTGTTTTGCATAAATTTTTTTCTATTTTCATCACTGTTTACTAATGATATCAAATAAATTTTACTTCTAGCTTCAACGGGTATAGTTCTCCAATAGGATCCAATTGCCGGAAAATCAAGTAAATATACACTATCCTTTATGTCCAATCTCGTAAACTTTTTAATGTTATATCTTTCAAATTTGTTTGTAATATACTCAAAAAAAGTATTCCAATACTCATTTGTGGAATATTTATCTATCAATTCCTCCATCGTGGCTTGTTTATTTTTTTCATATACAGAATTTTTACTCAAGCTTTGTATTTTCAATCTTTCACCTTCTCCATAACACTCTCTAAAAACATCCCAAAATATGTTATCTACATTAATTACCTTAATATTATTATCCTTAAAAGCTATATTTTCCAGAAAAAATGTTTTACCTATACATGATTTACCAAAAAAAACAACATATTTAGGTTTTCCCTCCACATACCTATACATAGCATCTTCATTCATGTATTTCTTAACAACATCATATTTATTATACTTTAACAGTTCATTTATGGAGCTACTGGATATGTTACTGAACATGTCTTTTGTGGGAAAAAACATCGTTTGTATATTACTATTAATTTCTTTATTCAAAAAATCTAGTTTTAACTCATACTCAGCATCAACCGCATTTCTTATTCCTCTAACCAAATAACTTACGCCGTTATTTTTGCAATAATCAGCCAAAGTTATATTGTCCACTATCTCACAATTCACTCTGTAGGGGGTGATATGATAAAGTATCTTATCAAAATTTATATCTTTGTTTTTATTTCTTCCTATAACTATCTTTACGTTGTTTTCGCCAAATATTCTAACCGCCTCGTTGTACAAACTCACATGTCCGTAGTGTAACGGATTTGCTGATGTTGTAACTATTACTTTCATACTATTTTTTATTTAATTCAATCACATATGTATTTGTAAAATAATCATACAAAGTAAGATTATTTTTACTAATAAATACCGGTACAACTATCGTAAAGGGTATTAAAAATTTTATCTTACATATACTACACATAAATACTCTGGTAATTATATCTCCAATTTTTAACTCCTCACCATCTTTTTTAATAACCATTAGATTAAAAAATCGCTGTCCTATTGTAGCTCTTTTTTTTGTTAATAAAAACAATATATTATACAATATTGGTGCCAATATGATCATGTATCCGCACCATTTATTATCCTGTATCTTACGTAATACAATGTCATTTATTTGTTTTGCTCTTTCTTTTTTTGTTAATGGTTTTATCATTGTATTTCCTGTTGTAGCATCAGTTTCAACCGCAACATTTTGTGCATTTAATATATTGTTATTAGAATCAATTTCAAAAGATGTTTCTACATTTTCGTCAGTAAAAATTGGGTCAATATTGGCTGCTATATCGTCCTTGATCATGAGAAATATAAGGGTTGTCAAAAGCAAGTATACTATTACAAAATCTATCAAAAACGCCTTAAATCTTCTTAATGGCTTTGCAAAACTAACATCATAGCCACCGGTCGTGTTACTTTGTACATTGCTATTGCTACTAAAAAAATTCTTTATGTAGCTTTTAGTTTTTTCAAAATTTATCATATAAAACTCCTTAGTAGTTTTGTTCATTAATTTTTCTTGCTTCATCATCAGCGATTAAAGCGTCAATTATTTCGTCTAGGTCTCCTTCATTTGTTATTTGGTCTATTTTGTATAATGTTAAATTTATTCTGTGATCTGTTACTCTTCCCTGTGGGTAATTGTAGGTTCTGATCTTGTCTGATCTATCTCCGGTTCCCACCTGTTCTTTACGATTGGCTGCTCTTTCGGAATCTTTTTTACTTCTTTCCATCTCATAAAGTTTAGCCCTCAACAGTTTCATAGCTTTTTCTTTATTTTGATGTTGGGACTTTTCCTCCTGTTGTCTAACTGTAATTCCGGTAGGTATATGAACTATTCTAACAGCACTATCTGTGGTGTTTACGCACTGTCCACCCGGACCACTGGCTCTACATACAGTTATTTCCAAATCCTTTTCATCTATTTTTATATCCACATCCTCCACCTCCGGCAGCACAGCTACGGTTGCTGCGGATGTGTGAACTCTTCCTTTTGATTCCGTTTCCGGTACTCTTTGAACTCTATGTCCACCGGATTCAAATTTTAATTGTCTAAATACATTCTTACCTATAACAGATATTGTTGCTTCTTTTATACCACCTAAGTCGCTAGAAGACATATCCATTACTTCAAATTTCCAATTTTTTCTTTCGGCATACCTTTGGTACATTCTAAGTAACGTTCCAGCAAACAATGCTGCCTCTTCACCACCGGTTCCGGCTCTTATTTCTAGTATTGCGTTTTTTTCATCCGCCTCATCTTTTGGTAGTAATAATATTTCCAGTTCTCTTCTGACAATCGGTAGTTTTTTATTGTTTTCAACTATTTCTTCATTTGCCATCTTCTTTAATTCCGGATCGCAATTCTTATCGCTGACAATTTCTTCAGATTCCTTTATGCCATCCATAATTTTAAAATATTCAATTATTTTGTTATATATTGGTTCCAGATCCGAATATTCTTTAGAAAATTTTACAAAATCACTGCTGGCAATATCTGGATTTAACAACTTTTCACCTATGTTCAAATATCTATCTTTTATATCCTGTAATTTATTTTCAAAACCCATTTTATTTACTCTATTTTGTTATTTACTATATTAAATTAATATAACATTAAATTATTAAATACACACAAAACTTGTCCTGTAATTCTTAAAGAAAATTGCATTCTTACTGTATTTACAACTATGTATGGTCCATCTCTGAAGTACTTGACCAATTCTTCATTTCCATTTGTGTCAACAACATGTATAACCGGCACAAAATTTTGATCACCAAACTCAAAATATGTATTAATTCCGTCATCAAATGCTTTTTTAAGTCCTATGACTCTATTTTCACCAGTCATTGAATAGTCAAAGTTCAAAACAGTCCCTTTCTTAAAGTTTTTCAACACACTGTCTTTTTCGGACTGAGAATCTAAATCCAAACTATTGGCATTTGAATATTTAGCATCTTTAAACGTCGGAACTTTATTATTGCTCGAGTCTGGATAGAAAAATCTAACGGAGTAAATCAACTCTTCATCTCCTTTTCCCTCATAACTATCCGCCGTTAATTGGAACATGTATGTTCTTTTGGATGTTATAACGGTCATATTTGTATTTGTGTTTATCTGTAACGCTCTTATAAACATTCTTTTACCAACCGGAGTTATTTTCCAAGGAAAAGATTCACCCAATGATATAACCTGTATTTCTTCATCCTCTTCAAATTCTATGAACGATTGAAAACCATAATGAAAGGTTAATTCCACAACTTCATTTGGATTATATATTATAGTTTTTATTCGCGAGTCTATCGTTGTTGGTAGTTCCGCATCTGCTTTCACGTCAACACACACCAGACATAAACACGCAAACAAAAAAACTAAAAAACAAATATTCTTTTTCATAAAAAATCCTAAATATTAATATCGTCACCAACGGTATATTTTGTAACTTGAAAACCTAATGGGTTTAAATATCTATCGTTAGCGTTTAGTTCCATGTCAGTAAACTTGAATTGAATTTCTGCTATTTTGTGTGCCTCAGCCGGATATAGTTTTGTTGGTCTATCATTGTTTATCACAAATCTAACTGTAGCTATTGTTGGAGTATTAAAAATTATTGATTTTATTTTTATCGTTAGACTACCTCTATTTTTTAACGAATTGACTATACTGTTTTCATCTCTGACGCTGTACTTGCTGTAAAGCTGTCTATAGACAGCACTTGTTGTTAAAATTACCAATTTTCGTCTATCTTCGTTAAAGGTAACATAATTATAACCCTCAGCCACATTCAAAAATGTAAATATGTACGACCTTTTTACCGATTCATCAGCAATCAGCGTTGTGCTATTTAAATTGTCAACTATAGTCATAACACCGGTTTTATTTTCTAACTCTATAACATACGGTTCAAAAGACTTTGATTCTGTAAACTGTTTAACAAATATAACAGCAACAACCACAGTTCCTATAGCAAAAATACTAAACAGTGACAACAATTTCTTTTGCACCAATATTAATTGGTATCTATTAGAATACCAGCTCCTTAATTTTAATGTCTCTTTTTTATTAGCCATTCCTGCGGTAAATTAAACATATAAACACATTTTAATAAATATTTTAAATTTTTCAATTGATTTTTTTATTATTGGTTGTACTCTAGGAACAATGTTAAATTGTTATTTTTATATGAAAATTGTAGTATTTGCGGAAGACAAAAATTTTTTAATACATTTTTTTAGAGAAATTGCAGAAGATGAAATTAGTAAAAAAATTAGTGACATCGAAATATTATCAACATTCGAACTGGAAAATAAAAATATATCCTATGGTGACGATACTTTAAAAATAAGCAATATTAACTCCTATAAAGACTTTAAAAATACAGATTTTGCCATATTTTGTGTCAGAAGAGAATTAACCGAAAAATATGTTTACGATTTTATAGAAAATGGCTGTATAGTACTGGATGGTAGTGACTATTTCATGAATGATTCAAACATACCAATTATTGATTATAACGTAAATAAAAAAAATATAAAAAACGTTGAAAATAAAAACATTATGAAGTTACCGTCAAAAAACACCTTACAGTTAACGGAAGTTATTGGTATTTTAAATAAGATCTCCAGCATCAACAGAGTTGTTGTAAATACCTATCAATCCACATCAACTGTTGGTAAGAATGCCATGGATGAATTATTTTTACATACAAAGAAAATCTATGAAAATAGTTTTTTAACTCCAGTTAATTTCAAAAAACAAATACCATTTAACATTTTACCACAGGTGGGTGATGCTTCTTTAAATAATTATTATGAAGATGAAGTTAGATTAATTAAGGAAACTAAACAAATAATCAATAAAAAAATTAATGTTACGGCAACCTGTGTTCTTGTGCCAGTGTTTAGTGGTGATTGTCAGTCTTTAAGTGTTGAATTCAGTGATAATTTTAACCTTGACGATATTTATGACATATTTGAAAAAAACGAGGATATTATAACAGTAAGAGACAGATTTGAAGATTTTAATTACGCAACGCCGAAGGAAATTGCTATGGAAAACACAATTTTCATATCAAGAATCAGAAGAGATTTTGATCTAAAAAATGTGCTGAACCTGTGGACAGTTGCAGATAATTCTGTAGTTTATAGCAAAAATATAATAAATATTATTAGGTTTTTACTTGAAAAATAAAAAATTACTATTATCTATAGGCGAAAACAATATAATATAAACATAAAATGGAAGAGCTGTTTTACACAAAAGACAATTATTGGGTAGTAGTAGAGAATGATATAGCAACCGTTGGTATTTCCAATTTCATATCAAACGATATTAACATTGTAAATTATATTGAATTGCCATCAATAGGAACAATTTGTAGCAAAACTGATCTGTTGGGAGTGATAAACTACAATGACGATGAAAACTTTGAATTATATTCCTCATTTTCTGGAGAAATTGTAGATGTTAATGATTCTATGGTTGATAATTGCGAACAACTATTGAGCAATGACATAAATAATAATTGGTTGTACAGGATCTATATAGACTCAAAAGACGAACTGGATGAAGAATTAATGACAGAGGATGAATATAGGGATTATCTGGAGAATATTTAATGTTAAAAATAAGTGATATAACAAAATTTACACTGCAGGATTATCCAGAAAATACAGCTTGTATAATATGGTTTGCCGGTTGTAACATGAGATGTAAATTTTGTCATAACGCTGAATTTTTAGAACAGAACAACGGTTTTTTAACAGAGGATTACGTTTTATCATTCTTAAAAAAGAGAGTAGGGCTGTTTGATGGTGTTGTCCTATCAGGTGGAGAATGTACCATATCCGATGGGTTCTATAATTTTGTAAAAAACATAAAAGAATTAGGTTTTAAAATTAAAATAGATACAAATGGCTTGAATTATGATATGGTTGTAAAATTAGTGGAGGAAAAACTAATAGATTTTGTCGCTCTGGATTTTAAAGGACCTAGGGATAAATTCAGTAATATAACACAGATCCAGACAAATATGTACGATGTGTTTTTTAAAACTCTACAGTTTTTAATAGAAAACAACAATAAAAACAATGTTGATTTGGAGATAAGAACCACGGTTCACACAGAGTTACTGCAAGAAGATGATATTAATAAAATTATTAATATTTTAGATGATTTGAAATATTCAAAAACCTATTACATACAAAACTTCAGAAACGATAACAAAGTCATCTTAGTGGATTTAGGAAATCAAAAATTTTTAATTGATAAAATTAAAATAAAGACTCCAGTAAATTTTAAGGTTGATTATAGGAATTTTTTCTAATTTATTGCATTTTTATAACATAATTTTTATCAAAACGCATATTAATGAAAGTGTTTTGTATATTTGTAAATGCTAATTATTATCTTACAATACGTCTGTAATATGATGACGCTTCCGTGTTTATGTTTACTAAGACGAATAGAGAAAGCTTTTGGTTCCTCGTAAAATACTACTGTTTGAATTTCTTTAGGGGATTAGTTTTCCTGTCGGCATTTATTCCCGTTTTAATCGATGATAATTTAACACCCATGCAAGTTAGCATGATTATGTCCGTGTACAGTATGTCAACAATGTTTTTAACTGTACCGGTGAGCTACTTTTCCGGCAAGGTTGGTTGTAAGAAAACCGCTATTTTTGGAATTGGTTCTTTTATTGTTGGTTATATATGTCTTTTACTCTATAAAAACATTTTTTCATTTATTGCATATAATTTTTTTCATGCCATATATAGTTGTGTTTTCAATTCGGCAGTTGAAACACTGACGTATGGTAATATAAGACACCTTGGTTTAAAAGGATTTTTTGCCAGAGTAAAAAGTATCTCCGGATTGTTTAGATCCGTAGCTATAATTTTATCTGCTCTTATTGGTGGTAAATTGTTTTATTCATCCAATGTAGACATAATAATAGTATGTGATATAGTTATTTTATCAAGTATTGTTTTTATACTGCTATTAACCGAAGACAGAAAAACAGAAGGTTCCCTAAAACTTGGCAAAAACTATAAAAAACTAGTTAGGGATTCATTCAAGTATTTATATAAACACAGAGTACTGGGAAGGTTTTTAATTTTTCAATCTTTTTGGAATGCCATTGAAGTTTTTATATACATATACAGAACTTTATATTGTGAACAGATATCCACGGGTAATTTCGAAATTGGAAACATGTTAGCGCTGCAAACTATGGTCGGTACAATATCTCATCTGTTATTCATAAAGTATTTCATAAAAAAGAATTTGGATGTAAAATCTGGATTGTACGTTATTGCTGCAGCTTGTTTAATGGTTTCAACAATTCATTATTATGGAGCACTTTCCTACATATTTTTCACATTATTTCTTGTCTTAATACACATCGGGTACATACTTACACATTCCGAACTTGTTAGCTTAATTCCGGAAAGACTCATGCCAACCATATTGTTAGCCTACGGTTTGATAAGTGAATTCATTAAGTCAGTTTTACTTTACATTTTTGGTTATGTGGCAAACAACACCAATTACAAAACTGCTTTTGTAACAATTGCATGTGTAACCACTATAATAAATACAGGTGCTTATCTATTGTTAAAATATGATAAACACCTGATTAAAGCTAAATTAAGAGAAAAAAAGATAATATAACCGCTATTATTGCTATTATTTTCTTATCATTTCTCTTGCCAAAATTTTTCTTTCCTCAACAGCTGGTTGACCAAAGGGGTTTATGTTGTTTACTTTTCCGGTTACTATTGTTTCTATCATATATTGCATTAACAGCTGTGATAAACATCTTTCATTTAACTCTTTAATAGTTAAAACTCTTATTGGTAAATGTCTTCTATTTAAAACCTCTATGGTACTCTCTGCTTCGATTGTTATTATATCATCTAATGTCTTGCCCTGTAGATAGTTAAAATCATTGTGGTATGTTTTTTCAATTCTTAAACTGTTACTTTCTTTTTCCTTAATTATAAAGGTAAAAAATAAATTTCTCGGTCCATCCATATACAGTTGCAGTTGGCTGTGTTGGTCAACGGTACCTAAAGCATTTATTGGTATTATACCAAAGCCATTTTTACCAATGGATTCAGCCCACAGTTGTCTATACCATTCAGTCAATTTTTCTAATCTTTCTATGTATGGCATAACAACGTTTGCCACAACTCCATTTTTATATAATTCATTTTGCTTGGCACAAATATCCACAATAAAGTTATCTTTATTGTTAAATAAAAAGTCCAGTGTATCCTTTGCTCCATCCCTTATGGCTTTTATATCTAAACCAGCTATACATGCCGGTATTAATCCAACATTTGATAAATACGAAAATCTACCACCTATGGTTTTATGATGTTCAATTGTTTTTATGTTAAATTCTTTTGCTAGTTGTGTTAACGGGCTGTCTTTATTTTCTGTTAAAAAGAAAAAATGTTTACCAATTTCATTTCTTCCTAATGTATCTTCATACATTTTCAACAGTATTAATGTTTGAGATATACACTCAATTGTTTTACCAGATTTACTAACGGTTAATATGGCAGTTTCTTTTAAGTTAAGATTATCAAACACATACTTTACACTGTCAGAATCAATATTTTCCAGTACTTCAACTTTATTTTGATGTTTTAGAGATAGTAGAGTTTTTGCTCCAAGACTTGATCCACCAATACCCAACACCAATATTTTTTTAAAATTATCGTTTATATATTTACTAAAGTCAATTATTTCCTGTAAATCGTCATTTTTTAAGCTAATACTCAAAGCGTCATAATCTCCACTTTTATTTAAATCTTCTTTTATTTCCAACACAGCCTTTTTTACCTTTTTCAGCACTGTATTATCTTTTAAATCTAAGTTTAATACTTTTTGTTCATATAACATAATTATTCTTTAATTGTTAGTTTTGTTATATTTTTACTTTATATTAAATAATAAATCAACATTTAAAAGTTATTTATATTGTAAAATATATTGTAAAAAATTGTTTCACATAGAATATGTAAATAAATGTTCACATTTTAATATTTATATTTCCTCTTGTTTTTTAAAAAAATATTATTAAAATCCAGTCAGCACTATAAAAATAATATTTATTATAGTAATTTATACATAATACTAACAAATTTGAAGTAAAAAAATGGCAGTACCAAAGAAAAAGACTTCACCATCCAAAAGAGGATTAAGAAGAGGTGGAAACGGAACATATAGAACAAATATGCCAGATGTTGTGATAAATAAAGAAACAGGCGAATACCAGTTACCACACCACATTTCACTAGATGGTCACTATAACGGTAAAAAAGTTATAAAAGATAAGGTTAAAAAGACCGAAGGCGAAACTGAACAGGAATAGTGTAGTATGTCAAATTGCAATAATATAACCATATCGCTCGACTGTGCCGGAGGAGATAATAGCCCAATGGCCATGGTCGGTGGTATGGCTAGATTTTTAAAATTGCACAGCAACAGCAACGTCAACTTTATACTTTTTGGTGACGAGGAATTAATAAAAAAAGAACTAAAAAAGTACAAGGTTAATACCAAATATTACACCATATTACATACAGATAAAAAAATAAGCAGTGAAGAAAAGCCAACCAATGCTTTACGAAAAGGAAAAGGTTCGAGTATGTGGCTAGCATTAGAATCTGTAAAATCGAAAACAGCTGATGCTTGTATATCAGCCGGCAATACTGGGGCTCTGATGGTACTTTCAAAATTTATCTTACGACCACTGGAGGGAGTAGACAGGCCAGCTTTAATACAGCTATTGCCAGCAAAAAACAATTCCAGTGTAGCACTTCTGGATATGGGAGCAAATATTGATTGTAGTTCCGAAAATCTGTATCAATTTGCTCTGATGGGTAGCATATTTTATACGTCCATAACCGGAAAGGAAAATCCGAGAATTGGTCTTCTGAATGTTGGTTCTGAAGATTTAATAGGTAACGAAAGTGTAAAAAATGCTGCAACAGAATTGAAAAACGGTGTTTTAAATAAAAATTTTTATGGCTTCGTAGAAGGTAACGACATTTTTAGAAATGTTGTGGATGTTATCGTCACCGACGGTTTCACCGGTAATATAGCACTGAAAACACTGGAGGGAACTGTAAAATTCCTAGCCTATAATATAAAAAATATGATAAAACACTCAATTTTGTCAATAATTGGTTCTATATTTTTTATACTTCCAATAAAAAAATTTAAGAAGAAAATAAATCCAGAAACATATAACGGTGCTTTATTTATAGGTTTAAATGGTATATCCGTAAAGGCTCATGGTAATTCCAATGAAAAATCCTTTTGTTCTGCTATAGAAAACACTGTAAAATTAGTAAAAGGCAACATTAATAGCAAGATTATTAACTTGTTGGCAGAAATTGAAAATTCGGGGGAATAAGTGTTTAATTCTAAGATAATATCCACCGGTAGCTATCTTCCAGAAAAGATTTTAGACAATTCTTATATGGAAAGTATAGTGGATACCAGTGATGAATGGATAGTTGAAAGAACTGGGATAAGAGAAAGACATATGGTAGCCAATGATGAATTTACAACAGATTTGGCTCTAAATGCTAGTGTTGATGCCATAAAAAGATGTGGTATCGATAAAAATAAAATTGATGCAATAGTATTTGCCACCACAACACCAGATAGAACTTTTCCATCCTGTGCTACAATACTACAGAAAAAACTTGCCATTGAAAATGATTGTCTAGCTTTTGATGTTCAAGCTGTTTGCTGTGGTTTCATCTATGCTTTAGATGTTGCCGATTCTTTAATAAAGTGCGGTAAAGTTAATACAGCGTTAGTTGTGGGAGCTGAAACACTCACAAGAATTACAAATTGGACGGACAGAGGAACTTGTGTTTTGTTTGGTGATGGTGCCGGTTGTGTAATACTACAAAAAACAGAAGATAACAACAAAGGTATTTTGGCCACAAGTATTCACGCTGATGGTAACGGAAATAATTTTGATATTTTGAAAACCGATGGAGGTGTTTCCTATAACCAAAAATCTGGACTAATCGAAATGTTAGGAAAAGAGGTTTTTAGAGTTGCCGTCAATAAAATGAGTGATTGTGTTCTGGAAACTTTGCAAAAAGTTAATTTAACCACAGATGATATAGATTTTCTAATTCCACATCAGGCAAATCAAAGAATTATAAGTGGAGTCGGTAAAAAACTTGCCATTGATGATGATAAGGTTATTTCAACCGTTGCAATGCATGGCAATACATCAAGTGCATCAGTTCCTTTAGCTCTGGATTATGCTTTGAAAAACAATATGATAAAAGATGGTAATATCGTAGTTTTAGAAGCTTTAGGCGCTGGGTTAACTTGGGGTAGTGTAGTTGCGAGGTTTTAGATGTTAGAAGTGGATTACATTATCAAAAGCAAAAAGTGGAACTGTTTTTTAGAAAATATTGACGTAATCGATTATATTAGCAACATCTTTGATAATGTCGTAAAAGTCTTAAATTATAATATATCCAAAAGTAAAACAGTTGAAATATCGGTAACTTTTACCCACGATGGTGACATAAAAAGGATAAATAACGAATTTAGAAAATGCGATAAAGCAACTAATGTTCTGTCTTTCCCGCTATACGAAAAAGAATTTTTAAATGTTATAAAAGTAGAAAACTATGTTAGTTTAGGAGATATTGTTTTATCCTTTGAAACTATAAATATTGAGAGTATACAACAGAATAAAACCTTTAAAAATCACTTAACACATTTAATTGTTCATAGTATTTTGCATCTTTTTGGCTATGACCACATTAAAGACAAAGATGCAACAGAGATGGAAAAATTGGAAATTAACGTTCTAAAAAATATGGGTATTGATAATCCTTATTTATTGTAATTATGGAGCAAGAAAACAATAGAAGTAAAATATTAGACATAAATAATTCCATTTGGGTCTCGGCCTCTGCCGGTTCTGGTAAAACTACTGTGTTAGTTGATAGATTACTATGTTTACTCATAAACGATGTTGATATATCAAAAATTGTGTGTATAACCTACACCAAAACTGGTGCCAACGAAATGAAAAGTAGAATCTATGACATTTTAGCAAGATGGACCATAATGGACGATGAACAACTAAAATTAGAAATACAAAAAAAAATTAATATTAACACAATAACTAAAGAATATCTAAACAAAACAAGATCGCTATTCACAAAGGTGATAGACAATATTGATAATCTAAAAATATTTACAATACACTCCTTTTGTCAACAGATTATAGGTCGTTTTCCCATAGAGGCTGGAATATATCCTAATTTTGATATTATAGACGATTATAAAGTTAAAGAATTAATTAACAAAGCCATAGCCAATGTTATGTTATCATCCTTGAATGATGAACATATAAATAAATGTCTAAAAAACATATTAGCCAACAACAGTGAAGATCAATTTCAAAAATTGATAGGTCATATAATTGAAAAAAGGAAAGAATTTGAAACTCTAAATAGGTCAGATTACAGAAGCGATTTAAAAAAACTATTTAAAGTTCATACCGAAACACAGCAGGATATTATTGATGATTTTTTAAATTATGATTATCATGAAGTAAAACAACTGTGCGATCACATAGAAAATAATTATTCCACTAAAACACTAAAAAATATAGCAAAAGCAGCATGTTACATTGGCGACAAGGACAAAATAAAGGATTATATAAACTGCTTTTTAACAGCAACAGGTACCGCAAGAAAACCAAATTCAAGTGATTTTGAAAAAGAAAATGAATATTGTGATATTTTATTAAAAGAGGCTAATCGTTGTATTAATTACATCAGCGATATGGAAAATTATAAATATTTTTCACTAAGTTGCGACTTGATAGATTTTGGATTGAAAATAATAAATAATTATAAGGTACTTAAAAATAATGAAGGATTACTGGATTTTGATGATCTAATAACTATAACATTAGATTTATTAAATAACTCGCAGTACTCATCGTGGATAAATTACAAACTTGATAACGGTATAGAACATATACTATTGGATGAAGCACAGGATACATCCAAATTACAGTGGGACATTATGGAAAATTTAACAAATGATTTTTTTTCCGGCGAAACAAAAAACAATAACAGAACATTATTTGTCGTTGGAGATGAAAAGCAATCAATTTTTAGTTTTCAGGGAGCTGATCCCACTATGTTTGACAATAGATTTAGATTCTATAGGGAAAAAATAGAAGTCAGCAGAAATAACTTTTATAAAGTAAATTTAAGCCATTCTTTCAGATCTCTAGATACTATATTAAAATTTGTTGACGCTGTTTTTTCTGATGATAATTATAGAAAAAAAATAACCACACTTGAACCAAAAATAGAACATCATAATAAAAGATTGGGAACTGGTTTGGTGGAGTTATGGCCTTTGGTTAATGTGAAAATAAAAGAAAAAAACGACGGCTGGACTTTAAACTTTGAAAACGATGAAGAAACTCAAAAAAGAGAAATTTTAGCGAAATATATAACTGAAAAGATAAAGCACTTAGTTGACTCAAATAGAGCTATTATAACAAGAGATAATAAAAAAAGAAAGATCGAATTTGGTGATATAATGGTTTTAGTAAAGGACCGATCCGGCGAGTTTTTATCATATCTCATAAGCTATTTCAATAAAAATAATATACCAAATTCCGGTACGGACAGAGTAGATTTATTTAGTGAAATAATAATTGAGGACTTCATATCACTATTTAAATTTATCATATTTCAAAACGACGATTTAAGTTTAGCAAATTTAGTAAAGTCTTCATTTTTGAATTTAACTGAAGATGACTTGTATAATTTGTGTAGATATAAGGTTGAAAATGATACAACACTATTGGATAGCTTTAAAAACATCGAAAAATATTCAAAACAATACCTATTTTTGGCCGACATCATCGAAAAATCACAAAATTTAAGTGTATACAATCTTTGTTTCTATCTTCTGGAAAACTGCAAGATTAGAACAAAAATATTATCAAGATATGGCTATGAAGCTAATATTATTTTGGATAATTTTCTAGATTTTGTTATAAAATACGAAGAAGATAATTTTTCTAATTTAGTTTCTTTTGTATCCTTCGTAAATGATAATGAAAACAAAATCAAAAAAGACCTAAACAATAACACAAACCAAGTTAGAATAATGACCGTTCACGCCTCGAAAGGTATGCAATCACCAATAGTATTTTTAGCAAATGCAAACGCTAAAATAGACGAAAACAAAGATACATTATTTTGGTGTGATAACTTACCCATATATAAAACTGGAGCTAAAATGGATGTTATTAAAGATATAAAGGATAAAAACGGTTTCATTCTGCATGGTGAATATTTTAGATTATTCTACGTAGCCACCACAAGAGCCGAAAATGAGTTATATATATGTGGTTTGGGTAATACAAAAGGTGATAGTGGTAATGAAGAAATAAAAAAAGATAAAGAAGAAAAGCAACAAACTTGGTATGATTTATCCAAGTTAGCGTTAGATAAACTTGGAGCAAAGGCAAAAATCTTTGAGCTTGATCCGGATTGTGGTTCAAATAAACTTGTTTATGGTGAAGAAAATTTTGTTGATATTATAACATCTAACAGTAACGATAGTAATGATAATAAAAAATCAGAAAGTATTGACAATATTATAGAAAACATAAAGGTATACAATACTGATAATACACAAATAAAAAAAACCATTTCACCATCACAATTTTATAATCACATTGATAGAGATGATCGTTATGATAAGATAAATTTAGCAATAACAAGAGGAAATGCTATACATAAGTTGTTGGAAATTTTACCAAATTCAAAGAAAACCGATGCTGAAAAAATAGCAGATATCTATCTAAACAATTATTTTTATAATCTTGATAAAGACAGCAAATGCCAAATCAAGAAAACGGTTTTAGACGTCTTGAATAATGATAAATTTAAACAGTTTTTCACTGAAAATTCTAAAAGCGAAGTAGCCATTGTTGGTTCCGTTGATGATTACGATGTTTCAGGACAAATTGATAGACTTGTAGAATATGATGACAGAATACTTATACTTGACTATAAAAACACATCAAAAAATTACAAGAACGTAGAGGAGTTGCCACAGGAATACATTAAACAATTGGAATTGTATAAAAAATTGATAGAAAAAATATATAAAGATCGTACAGTCGAGTGTTATGTATTAATAACAAGTTATAGTAATCTGATAAAAGTTTTCTGACAACAATAAATGTATTGAAAATTAAAGATAAATATTTAAACTTTGGTAAGTAAATTAATGATTGTGTTATGAAAGATAGAGGTTCTTTAATAGTTCTTGTTTTAGGATTAACACTAATAGGAATATACTTTAGTGTATACGGTTTTAGCTATGATGGACCAACTAGATGGGGTCAATATGCGGCAGTTGGAACATTAGTATTCTTTACCATAGAGGAATTTTTCAGGAACTAAGATGTTTACAATAGCCATTGTGGGAAGACCAAATGTCGGTAAATCGACGTTATTCAATAAACTTGTAGGTAAATCTATAGCAATAGTAAATGATTATGCTGGTGTCACCAGAGATAGAAAAGAAGCAATTGGCTATTTAGGACCATTAAAATTTAAAATTATAGACACAGCAGGATGGGGAATAGATATATCAAAGGATAAACTGGAACACAGAATGGTAGAGCAAACAGAAATAGCTATAAATGAAGCTAATTTATGTTTGTTTATGGTGGATAAAAAATCAGGTATAAATAATATTGATAAAAGTTTTGCTGAAAAATTAAGAAAAATAAAGACACCCGTAGTTCTTGTTGCAAACAAATGTGATGACAATAAGGATAATTATGGTTTTGATAGGGAATTGTACAAACTAGGTTTTGGCGAACCGGTTGGCATATCTGCAGAACATAAAAATGGGTTTAATACTCTTTATGAAGCGATAGAACCTTATTATGACGAATATCAAAAAAAAGTTAAAGATTTAGAAGAAGTCAGTGATATTGATGTTGATGAAAATAGTGACAATGTTTTGCAGTTGGCAATAATTGGCAGACCAAACTCCGGAAAGTCTACGTTGATAAATCAGCTGTTGGGATATGATAGAGTTATAACGGGACCAGAAGCTGGAATTACAAGGGATTCAATATCCATCGATTGGGAGTACAAAGGTAAAAAAATAAAATTAATTGACACTGCTGGCATAAGAAAAAAAAGAAATATAGACGAAGAGTTGGAAAAAATGTCCGTTAGTGAGTCCATAAGAGCAATAAATTTCACGCAGATAGCAATCATGATGATAGATGCCACAAGGCCGTTTGATGCACAAGACTTATCAATATTATCGATGTTGGTGGAGGAGGGCAGAGGGGTTGTTTTAGCCCTGAATAAGTGGGATATGATTGAAAATAAACATGAATTGATGAACAATGCTATTAAACTCATCGAAAATAATTTACCAGACCTAAGAGGTTGTCCTATAGTTCCATTATCGGCGTTAAATGGCAAAAATATTGATAAACTGATGGATGCGGTTTTTGATGTTTTTGATGCTTGGGATTGCCATATTAATACGTCAAAACTAAACCAATGGTTAAGAGTTGTTGAAAATGAACATACGCCACCATTATTTAAGGGTAATACCACAAAACTAAAATACATAACACAGGCTAAAAAGCGTCCGCCTACATTTATTTTATTTACCAATTCACCCGAAAGACTAAAGAGTGCCTCCTATGATAGATTTTTAATTAACAGGCTGAGGGAAGACTTTAATCTTAAACACACCGTTGTTAGAATTTTATTAAGAAAGGCAGAAAATCCATACGAAGGAAAGAAACAGAAAAGATCTTTGAAGGATAAATTACACACTAAAAGAAAATAGATAGATTTTTTGTTTATTTTTT
>JAFVEQ010000003.1 GCA_017475895.1 Rickettsiales bacterium | reverse complement strand
CTTGGTTTAGAATAAACAGATTGGGGTTGGGAAAATGGCGTAAAGGGAGTGTTGGTGAAGGGTGCTGATAAAGGAAAATAAAAGGGGGAAATTGGCGATATTTTTGTGAAAAATGGGAGTTAATTATGTCTATTAATGAATATTATCTTGATTTATTTGTAATAATATTTAGTATTTAGACAGATAACAAAGATATAGTAAATTGACGGATACCGAAATAAAGAATGTTATATGCATAAAATGGGGAACGTGGTACAAGGCAAAATATGTGAATGCTCTATACCACTCGGTTTTAAGAAATACAAAATACAAAATTAATTTTTATTGTTTTACCGAAAATAGTGAAGGACTTGATGAAAACATTATAGTTAAACCGTTGCCAACGTTAAATGTAGAAAAAGTTAAGTGGGGATATTTGAAGGAAGTTGGACTTTTTGATAACAATTTAGGTGGTTTGGCTGGACAGAGAGTTTTATACTTTGATTTGGATGTGTTGATTGTTGATAATATAGATTCATTTTTTGAACTGCCTAAAAATGATGAGTTTTACATAATAAATGATTGGAATAGTAAGGGTGATAGAGTGGGGCAGGGTTCCTGTTTTTCCTTTGTGGTTGGTACAATGGGACATGTTAAGGATTACTTTGAAAAACACAGCAATGAGGTGTATGAAAAATATTACACCGCATCACAGGAGTATTTATCGGACAAAGCCATTGAAAAATATGGAAAATTAAACTTTTGGCCGGATTCTTGGGTAAAAAGTTTTAGATTTCATTGTTTACCGACTCCATTAATTCCGTTTTTAAGAAAGTTTAAAATGGCTACAATTCCGAATGGTGCAAAGGTGATTTGTTTCCACGGAAGATTGAAGCTTGAAGGTGCAATTGATGGTGTATGGGAGGAGGAAAAGGCTTGGAAGAGGTTTTTCTATAAACATCTAAAACCCTGTTCTTGGATTAAAGACTACTGGAAATAACTATCTTGGGTGTGTTTTTTTATAAACATTAAGTATATTTTCAAGGCTAGTATGGGTGTATATTTGTGTGGTTTTTAAGCTCGAGTGTCCCAGTAGTTCCTGTATGACTCTGAGATCTGCTCCGCCGGATAGCAATTCTGTGGCAAAAGAATGTCTTAGTGAATGTGGCGTTATGTTGTCTGGCAAATTAAGGCTAACTCTTATGTTTTGTATGAGTTTTTCAAATGTTGTTGGAGAGTATTTTTTGCCAGTTTTACTTAGAAATAAGTATTTATCGGTGTTATAGGGGCATGTTTTTCTGTATTCTTCGATTAAATCGACAACAACCGGTAACACATATAATATTCTTTCCTTTTTACCTTTTCCAATAACTTTGATGCTGTGTTTATCTATAAAATTGTTCATTGTTAAATTTATACCTTCGCTGATTCTTAGGCCACAGCAGTATAATAGTAAAAACAAAGCTATATCTCTTTTTGTTTCCCATTCACTTTCGTTAAAGTCCTTTATACATTGTATCATTTTAAAGATATTGTTTTTATCTATATTTCTTGGAAGTAATTTTTTAAATTTTGGTCCTTTGACTTTGAAAATTATCTCATTAAAGATGTTATATTTTTTTTCTAAAAATTTAAATAAACTTTTTATGGATGATAGTGCTCTTGCGTTTGTTCTATTTGACAAGTTGTTAAAAACTCTATAGCTTAGCCAACTTCTAAAATCTTTATGGTCTAAACTTGTAAAAGTTTCTTCATTTATCTCTTTATTCAATACATTAACGACAAAATACAAAAAATTATCAATGTCGTGTCCATAGGAGGAGATGGTTTTTTTGGAATAATTCTTTTCTGACAGTAGATAATTGTAAAAACTATCTATTTTAGCTTTCATTTCACTATCTTTCAATTAGTAAAATACCATCAATTTCCTTCAGAAAATCAAAAACTTGCCGTTTTTCATTTTCGCTGCAATTCAACAGTATAGATATGTCACAAAACTTGTTTTTTATATCCAGTATACATACGGCGGTATTTATTTCAAACTGTTGTTTTACATCGCTACCGATCCACACATCAAGTTGTTCATCCTCATCCCAATCATTTTCCAAATGTCCAAAATCCACCGGTGAAATTTTATCATTGAAAAAACTATTTTTCTTTCCAGCCTCGCAATCAATTACGACTTTAGATTCTGAATATATTTTTTCTAAGCACTGCCAAAAATTATTTCTGTAATCTGTGTGAACTTTCGAATAGTATATGTAATAAGATTTTTTATTGTTTAGACGCGTTGGTTTTTTATCGGCATCAATGATTTCAAAACCTAGTTTTTCTGGAATTGCTCTACTGCCGGCATTTTCTGCAAAGGCTATTATTAAAATTTCATTAAATCTTAAAACATTAAAACAATACTCCTCCATTTTTCTACAGGTTCTGATGGCTATGCCTTTTCCTCTGAAGTCTATTGACAGCCAGTAGGCTAATTCCACCGAATTGTCTTCTTTGTCTATGTTGATCAATCCAAATATGCCAGCCAACTTATCTTTGTAGAAAATACCAAGGTCGCATCTGTTATTGTTTTTATTTTCCCTGATGGATCTCTGTATGAAGTTTAACGATCCTTTTACTGTTAATCTTTTACCAGCCCAGTCAAACCATTTTAATAGCTCCTTTTTATTTTGTTTTGTTGCACTGTAAACAACTTCTAAGTCTGCTATTTCCAGAGGTCTTAGATATATTTCGTCATCAACAAAAATCTTACCTTCAACTAACATTAACTACGTTATTTAAAAAATTTTTTAATTTTACTAAAAAATCCTTCATTTTTCCTATTTACAACACTTCTTCTGGTATTCTGGTATCGATTATTTTTTGTGTTGCTTCTTTTTTTGGTGTAATTTGATGCTTTATCATAATAGCACTCGTCGCTGAATTCGATATTAAACTCATCTTCATCGTTGCTGTTGTATAAAGTATCATCATCAAATAATTCATTAACTTTACCCACGTGTTGTGTTGGATATAAATTAAATTTTTCATATTCCGTTAAGCCGTCTCTTTTGATTATCTCAAAACTATTGTTTTCTTTATTGTCATCGTTTGTAAATATTACATTTATATTATATGAACTTTCCACATCGATTATTTCATTTCTCTCGTAGTTTAACATGAAATTAACCATGCTACTTGATGTAATTATATTTACAACCTTGACATATTTTTCTCTCGTAGCATACTTTATTGCTCTCAATATATTATTGGCAACTATATATCTTGATTTAACAACCCCACGTCCTTCACAGTTTGGACATTTTTCGCTTACCTTTTCAGATAGACTTGCATTTATCCTTTGTCTGGACATTTCCAGTAGACCAAAGATGGTTATTTTGTCTATTTGTATTTTAGCTTTATCCATTGATGTCTCATCTCTCATTAATCTTTCTATAGTTCTTCTGTTTTTGCTCTCAAACATATCTATAAAGTCTATAACTATTAATCCACCAATATTCCTTAATCTTAATTGTCTAGCTATTTCTTTTGCGGCTTCCATGTTTGTGGTCAGGGCCATTTCTTCAACGGATTTTTCTTTTGTAGCTTTCCCAGAGTTTACATCAATGGTTACCAGTGCTTCCGTTTGATCAATAACTATTGATCCACCGGACGGCAACTCAACTCTGTTTGTACATAATTGATTAACCTGATCCTCCACTTTGTACTTGTAGAATAGAGGTACTCTATCTGTGTGTTCCTTAACTATCGCTTTCTGTTCTGGTATTATCAAGTTTGTTAAAGTTTTTATAGTTTTAAAAGCATTGCTTCCTTCAACGATTATCTCTTTAACTTTATCATTACATAAATCTCTTATTGCTCTCTTTAGAATATCATCCTCTGAATGCAGAAATGCTGGTGCTACGGATTCCAAAGCGGTTTGTTTTATTGCTGACCATAGTCTTTGTAGGTATATGTAATCTCTTAAAATTTCCTCTGGTTTTTTGCCAACTCCAGCGGTTCTGATTATAACTGATTTTGATTCATCGGGATTTAGTGTGTTCAGAATGTTTTTTAATATTTTTCTGTCTCTTAAGTTTGTTATTTTTTTTGATATTCCGCCTTTTCCTTCCACGTTTGCCATTAAAACAGAATATTTTCCAGCTATAGATAGGTATGTGGTAAGAGCTACACCCTTGTTACCTCTTTCCTCTTTTAGTACCTGAACCAACAGATATTGTCCTTCTTTCAGAACTTCTTCTATTTTGTATTTTCGAAAATCGTTGTATCTAACGGCCGTTTCTTCTGTTTCCCCTTCTTCCTCTGTAGTGTTAAAGTCTATATCTTCTATTTCCACTCCGTTTGGTACATCGTCAACACTGGTTGTGGTTGAAATATTTTCTGATATTTCATTGTCTATTATGGGTTCGTTGTTGTTATCAAAAGCAACCGGATTTTCATTTTCAAAATCTTCCTCTGTAGCGTCAACTGCTTCGTCATCATCTCCTATATCTAGACTATATTTTTTTTCTTCAATGTTTAGGAACTTAACCGCAGTTAGATCTGTTTTTCTATCCTCCGGAATGTTGTAGTAATCTGGGTGTATATCCGACATTGGTAAAAATCCGTGTCTGTCGCCACCATAATTCACGAAAGCCGACTGTAAAGATGGTTCCAGTCTAATTATTTTTGCTAGATATATGTTACCCTTTAGATGTTTAATTGAAGACGTCTCTTCGTCTATATTTTCTATAATGTTTTTGTCATTTAACAACACCAGTCTTGTTTCTTCCGGAAAAGCTGCATCGATTAATAATTTATTACTCATTTTAAACCTATATTCTATTTAATTGTTTTAATAATCTTAATAATTTTATAATAATATATTCCTTGAAAATATTTTTTATAAAGTTTATATTTCTCGTATAAAAATATAGTTTATTAATTTAAAAAAACAATAGAAAATTGTTTGACAGAAGTAAAATAGGTTTTATAGGCAAATGGTCGCTAGCACTAGATAAAAAGATACTAACAATGTATTTTATTTTGCTAGTTTTAGGCTGTGTATTTATATTTAGTTCCAGTGTGTCGGTTGCCAATAGAATAAACATAAGCAACTATTATTTTTTTAAAAATCAGTTGAAATTTTCTATAATATCGGTTTTCATTGTACTATTTTTGTCGGTTTTCAATAGAGATTTGTTGAGAAAAAATACAATTTTGATATTTTTAATTTCACTAGTTTTATTGATGCTTGTACCACTTATAGGTTTTCAAACGAAGGGTGCTAAAAGATGGATTTATATTTTTGGTATATCTTTACAGCCTACAGAAATACTAAAACCGACGATAATATTATTAAATGCATTTCTATTGGAAAAATTTACAGTCCTTAAAGAAAAGAAATATTTATTTATAACGCTAGCTTCCTACGTGTTTTGTATATTTTTTATATATAAGCAACCGGATATAGGTACATTGATATTGATAACCACTGTATTTTTTGCACAAATATTTTTAACGGATTTTATAAATTTCAAGAAAATTTTGCTTGCCATTCCAGTGTTTATGTTATTTTTTGTGATTATATACAGCACCATGCCACACGTTTCCGGCAGAATAAATAATTTTTTAACCAGCATTAAAAATCCAGATAAGGCAAATTATCAGGTAAAAAGATCAATAATAGCATATCAAAACGCCGGATTATTTGGTGAAGGATTTATGGAGGGTGAAATTAAAAATTTTATTCCAGATGTTCATACGGATTTTATATTTCCGGCCATAACAGAAGAATTTGGTTTTGTTATAGTATTTTGTATGTTATGTTTGTATTTTTATACGTCCGTTAGAATAATGTTAAAGGCATATCTATACAATAGTAAAGATACCTTTACTTTTTTGTCACTGTTTGGATTATCTCTTCTGTTTGTTACACAAACGTCCATAAATATAGGTGTATCACTGAATCTTTTGCCCACAAAGGGTATGACCTTGCCATTTTTGAGTTATGGTGGTTCCTCCATTGTTGGTAGTTCGGTTTTAATAGGATTTGTGTTGATTTTGTGTAAAAATACATACCTATTGGATATAAAAACCGAAGATGTTTTAGATTTAAGCTGTTTTAATGATATTTATAGATAATAACGTTATAATTATACCTTATTTCTTGTAATTTAATTTTTAAATATTATCATCTCTGTAACAGAAAAAATATTCATTATTATGTTTGGTAAATTGTTTGAACGTAAAAATAAAGAAAAAAATCATATAAATAATAATGTAAACAATAATGTTTCTGGGGAAAAAACAATTTTTTTGAAAAATAAAAAACGTTTATACGGATTGATACCAATAGCTTTCGTTTTGATGGCAATAGCAGCTTCTCCAAATATAAAGGTTCTCTACAGTAGATGTCCCTGTAATAAAATAAAAAACAAAAAAATCAGACAGTTTATATTAAATAACAAAACAAAAGCTTTAGATTCTTGTTTACCTAAAGCCGGTAATTTTGAATATTACAACAGTATATATAGACAAATAATTAACACCACGGAAAATTTGGAGCGTAACAAATACATAAACGGAAAACATAAACACAAGATATTTTCTCTATTGAAGAAAGGAAGACTATATGAATTAAGGGAGAAAATAAATACTATAACTTTAAGCGTCGTAAATACTGATTCTATATCTAAAAAATTGTTTTTAACTGCGATGGTTAATGATTTACTTTTTAATGAAAACGAAGCGGAAAGATTATATCTGAAGGCTATAGAAAATAACAAATTTGATAGTAAATACTACATGTATTTAGCAAAATTCTACCAGAAAAGCTGTAACCCCAATGAGGCTATCAATGTTTTGCTAAAAGTGTCGTCTGTTCTCAATAACAATAACGATCGAAATGATATTGACAAGTTTTATTTGTTTTTGGGTGATTTATATTATGGCGTAAAAGATTATAATAATGCTATGGTTTACTACACAAATAGTTTAATAAATATCGATGCTAAAAATAAAGACCATGACAAATTCGGTGTTATAATGAAAATTGGTGATATAATGTCCATAAGAGGAAATAACTTCGAGGCAATAAATCACTATAAGTATGCTCTGAGTTTGAAAAATAGAAAGGTTTCACCTGAAAATAACATTATTCTATTGTTAAAATTATCTAATGTTTACTATAAATATGGTAACTATGTAAATGGATTAAAATTTGCAAAATCGGCATCACAAAAGGCAAAACTAATAGCCGATAATGAATTGCTATACTCAAAGGCTAAGTATCTAGAATGTCTGAACTATGAGTATCTAAAGGAGACGGTTAAAGCAAAAAAAGCTTGTGATGTTGCTCTGAAATTATCGGAGAAGTATATAGCAAAAAACAGTAACGACGTAAACGGCTACGTTAACATAGCAGAGTTATTGGATTTTTCATACTTTATAAAAAATCCAAAACTTGCTAAAATGTATTTAAATAAAGCACTTAGTTTAACCGGTAGAAATATTTTTACAAGATTAAGCATTATGGAAAAAATTGCATCAATAGATAGCTATTCTAGTGAATTTACTAAAGTTCCAGAACAATACAAAAAAATACACAATATGTACAGAAAAATGGATATGAAACCAGATTGTTGTAGCTTCATATTAAATGCCTTTGTAAAGGAAAGAATGGGTATTAGTACTACTGAATATGAATATCTAAAGGCGGAGGTCGAGTTAAAGGACAGGTATTCGCAACTATTTACCCTATACTGCTACATGTCGGATAATTACAAAAGACAGGGAAATCTTGAAAGTGCTCTAAAGTATGCTAAAAAGGCTGTTGATGTTGGTAACTACATATACAGGTACGACCACCACTACATAAAGTATGCAACCGACAAAGTCGAAGCACTAAATGAAATTATAAACAAAAAATAATTAATCTACTCGATTCCCACTAGTTTTTTACTGTTGTATAGAAACAGTGATTTGATCTTTCTGAACTTTGTTGCCACTTCAACATCATCTTCGGCGAATAGGTCAAATTTTTTTGTATAATTTCCATCAATTATGTGTATTTCAGCGATTTTTGTATCTCTTTTAATAGGAGCCTGTAGATATTTGTTGGAAACAAATTTTACCTTCAGGTTACCAACATCTTCTTTTTTTGCTGCGTAAGATATATCTTCTTTTGTGTAGGCGTAAACTTTTTTGTTTTTACCAAATAGAACGCTTACCTCTCCAACGGTATCGGCGGATTTGTATAAATCTATGTAACTGTAGTTGCTGAAACCGTAGTCGAGTAGTCTTTTTGCTTGATTTATCCTACTTCTTTCGCTGTCTGCTCCGTTTACTACGGCAATTAACCTTTTACCGTGTCTGATGGCGGATGCTGATACGGAATATTTACCATAGTCTGTGAAACCTGTTTTTAAACCGTCGGCTCCCTCATATTCCTCCAGAAGCCAATTTCTATTTTTTTGACTTATGTTATTAAAGCTGTAGCTCTTTTGTGAAAAATATCTTTTGTAATACTTACGATGATTTTTTATTAATGCTCTTGATAAAAGGCCTAAGTCATAAACGGACATGAAATGATTTTTTTCATATAATCCATTTGGGTTAACAAAATTTGTGTTTTCCATACCCAACTCTTTAGCTTTTTTGTTCATTAAAACCACAAAATCATCAATGTTGCCAGCTGCACCCTCCGCCAGTACCATGGCGGCATCATTTCCGGAAACTATTATCAAACCCTTTAGAAGTTCGTCGACACTGATTTTCCATTCTGGTTCCAAAAACATTCTTGTTCCCTCCTGTCGCCATGCCCTTATACTTACTTTAAACTTATCATTCAAATTTATTTTATTTTCCTCCAATAGATCAAAAATAATATAGGCAGTCATTAGTTTTGTGGTTGATGACGGAGCGGTTATCTCGTTCATATTTTTTTTGTATAAAATATCCATAGTGTCGTAGTCAAGTAGTACTGCATATTTTGCTTCTATATCCAAACTATCACCATAACCATTGCTTTCTTTTGCCTTTACTTTTACTGTTTCTACCATAAAAAGTAGTAATATTAAAATTAATATTTTTGCTTTTTTCATATTGACTAGATTTTTTTTATTTTTATAATTGGATTATTAAAGTCATCAAGATAATAATTTATGAAAAATATAAGTCCAGCAAAAACTGACAACAACGACACAAAAAAAACAATTATACTTTTTGTTGTATTCTTTTTAATTTCAGAATTTTTCATTATAAAACCATTAAGAAAAAAACTGGAGAATAAACAAAGAGAACTGAGAGAAGAAGAGTTGCTACTGCAAAATGAAGAAAAAAATAAAAGTAACGATGTCTTTGGTGAAGATGTAATTGTCGAGAATGATTACCTAAAATTAAAGATTAACACTAAGGGTCTTAAGATTGATGATGTAATTTTAAAAAAATACACCATCAACGTTGATTCTGATGAAAATGTAAAATTGTTAAACAATAAATATTTTATTGATATAAACTGGCTGTCTTTTACCAATGGTGCAGTTTTGCCAGATAACAATTCTCTGTGGAACAGTGAACGGGATGGTAACAAAACCATATTCAGCTATGATAATGGTGATGGAATAATCTTTAAAATAGCTTTACATTTGGATGATAAATATATGTTGAATGTGGAGCAGGTGGTAGAGAATAACAAATATGAAAAATTATATTTGAAGCCAGTTTGGCAGATAACAAAAATACAAGATAGTAGCAATACTGATTTAACTGGTTTTAATGGTGGTGTTGGTGTGTTTAATAATAAACTTGAAGAGATAAAAAATAAAAAAGTAAAAAACAAAAATATTGAGTTTGAAAAGTTTGATTGGGCTGGTTTGACCAGTAAGTACTGGTTAACGGCTATAATCAATGAAGATAAGACAAACGGAACGGTTAACTATGTTGGCAAAAACAACAGAGTTAAACTTCAGTATACCACAAAAAATAACTTGATAATAGCTAAGAATTCTTTTGCTGGTACAAAAAACAAAATATTTATAGGAGCTAAAGATCTTGACATTTTAAAGGAATATAGGGACAACGATGGTGTTGCATTATTTGATAGAAGTATAGATTTTGGATTATTTTACATATTGTCAAAACCATTAAATTCAATATTAAATTTCTTTAATAAAGTTACAAATAATTTTGGTTTGGCGATTATACTGTTGACCGTTATAATTAAAATTTTGTTGTATCCAACTATAAGAAATTCTTTTGTTTCAATGGCTAAGATGAAAAAAGTACAGCCGGAACTGAAGAGGCTACAGGAAAAATATAAAGACGATAGGGTTGCTCTACAGCAGGAGGTTGTTAAATTGTATAAGAAATATGAATTAAACCCGCTTTCCAGTATTATTCCAATTTTTGTGCAGATACCTGTATTTTTCTCATTATATAAGGTTATTTCTGTTAGCTTGAAGATGAGACAGGCACCGTTCTTTGGTTACATAAAAGATTTGTCGATAGCAGATCAAACCACAATATTTAATCTGTTTGGACTTTTAAATTACAATGTCTCGTATAAGATTGGACTTTTACCCTGTATAATGGCTTTAACCATGTATATTCAACAGAAGGTAACTGAAAATATGTCTGGTGACGGAAAAGTAAAGATGGACAAGGATGCTGAAACGGCAAATAAAATGGGTAAATATTTACCTTTACTATTTTTGTTTATGTTTTCTGGGTTTCCGGCAGGACTACTGCTTTACTGGACATTTAACAACATAATTACGTTGTTACAACAGCTGTATATTTCTAAAAAATATATGAATAAATAAACTGTGTTTGTTGTTATTATTCAAATTCACCTTTGATTGGTCTATCAAAAAGTCCATGTATTACGGTGTCTATACTCTGTTGTTCGTAAACAAAGTCATATAGTGCCTCGCATATTGGGGCATAGGTGTTTGTTTTTTTTACGAAATCATAAATGGCTTTTAATGTATAGTAACCTTCTGCCAGTTTGCTAAATTCAGTCTTTTTTACTAGATTTTCACCAAATTGTCTATTGTGACTATTTTTTGAAAACAGAGTTGCTTCATAATCCCCTAAATGTGCTAGACCATAGGCGCTATTGGGATTTCCGCCGAATTTTTTGATTATTCTACCAACTTCTATAGGTGCTCTTGTCATAAGCGCCCCCTTCAGACCATACCAATCAAGTCCATCAAGTATTCCGGCGGCTATTCCTATAACGTTTTTTAAAGCTGCTCCAACTTCATTACCAATCAAATCATTTCCATAATATACACGCATCAGTTCACTGTTGAACAGGTTTGCTATGTACTTTTTAACATCGGAATTGTTGGAGTCCACCACAGCACAGCTTGGGACTTTTTTTAGATAATCCTGTACATGCCCCGGACCTAGCAGAACGCATGTATTTACGTCATATTTTATTTCTTCATCGATAATTTCTGTCAGTCTTTTGCTTGTGTTTTGCTCTAATCCTTTCATTGCCAGAATAAAAGTTTTATCTTCCAAATTATAGTTGTTTAGCTGTTTTGCTAAGTCTCTTAAATTTTGACATGGAATTGATATGACAATTATGTTGTTTTTTAAAGCATCTTCCACATTTGACGTTAAAGTGATGTTTTGTGGAAGTGTCAAATATTCATTTTTCCCTGTGGTTTTTAAACAATTAAAATCTTTACTGTTTTCTCTTCCGTACAGTAATACGTTTTGCACGCAGTAAGTGGCTAGATAATAGGATAAAAAACTTCCCCATCTGCCACAGCCTATAACTGATACGTTATCACATTTATATTTACTACTCATATCTATTTATATTGTTGCCTCTTTATCTTTAAAATATATTTCCGAAATATACCTTCTACCTTTTGCTCCCCTTTTTAATTGAACCACTATATCCACAACATTTTTAATGTAGTTCATAATATCGTCTGGTGGCATACCAAGCCCTGCCTGCATAACCATAAGTTTTAACTGTTGCAGAGCCATTTCAGGCGTATCGGCGTGGAGTGTTGAAATTGACCCTGGGTGTCCGGTGTTTATTGCTCTTAAAAAAGCGAAAGCTTCAGATCCTCTCAACTCACCCACTATAATTCTTTCTGGTCTCAGACGAAGACAAGCTTCGATTAGATCCTGTGCCGTTACATTTGCTCTACCTTGCCCACCCTTTGAAGCTAACAGATGAACCTTGTTTGGATGTTGCTCTAAATCAATTTCCCTAGCATCCTCTACAGTTATTAACCTCTCTACTTTTGGTATTGCTCTTAGACAGGCATTTGTGAATGTGGTTTTACCCGTGGATGTACCTCCGGAAATTATAATGTTTTTTTTGGTCAAAATTGCCTGATATAAAAAATCTTTTATTCTATTTGCTTTTAGTAGTTTAGACAAAATTATATTATTTTCATCAATGACCTTTTCTGTTGCTGTATTATCAAATGCTCCCATTTTATCATAATCCTCCAGCGTCCAAGCTAAACTTGATTTTTTACGAATGGACATTATAACTGTGTGGTTTTCACAAGCTGGTGGAAATACTATCTGAATACGATAGCCGGCCGGCAACGTTGCTGACAGAAGTGGCGTTTCCTCGCTTATTTTCTGGTCTGTAGACTCTGCAATTAATCTGGCTAGTTGTTTCAGGTGTCTTGTATCATATCCTGGTAGTGATACTTTAAACATATCACCACGTCTTTCAACCCATGCTTCGTTTGGTTCATTTATTGATATTTCGCTTATACCATCCTTACTTAATAATATGGATATTGGTTTTAAGTATACCTCCAATGCTTCAAAACTTCTAGCCACTTTCTACTCCTATTTATTGCTTTACTTACCTTTTTGTTTAAATATTGGTAACGCTAAATCCTGATTAACAACTATATTTATTTTTGTTCCCTGTGCCACTCTTATTGTCGGTTTTTCTTCTTTTAAATTGTCAACTATATCTTGCATTTCATCACCAAAATCTTTTGTAGCATCTATTATAGCCTGATTTGTGGCATTTGATGTTGTGGTTGTGGTGGTGCCACTGGTGGAGGTGGTGGTTACCGTATCTGTTATTTTATCCACCAAAGCAGCACTTGCTATTGATACGACGCTCGATAGGAAGGCGTTTCTTATTATTTGTGTGTACTTGTTATCCAAATCACCCTCGACACCGCCTCTACCTAAATTGTCCGCCGTACTTGAACTTATTGTTATACTTAATCCGTCAGTTCTCAAAATTCGTGTCCAAGTTATGTTTAATCTGGCAATGGTTGTGCTGGTTACGGTTTGATATGTTCCTATAATCCTAGATCCCTTTGGAATTAGTATATTTTTACCAGACTCAGAATAAATATCTCTAGATATTACGGCTCTAACTTGATTTTGAACATCTGTATCTATAGCGTTTTCAAGTACAGCGGCTATTATTTTACCCTGTGCAATTGTTCTTGACATATCGGCCGTTTTTGTGGCAACGACATCAGTTTTTGTTTCCTCTATATTATGTAGACTATCTTTATCTGTTATTATGATGCTGTCTTTTTCTATACTATCGTCAGTTCCTCCACCTCCACCCTGCATTTTAAACATTGATGATGATCTTCTTTCCTGCATAACCCTCTTTCTCTGTGCTATGAGAAGCTCTTTTTCTTCCTCGGCTTTCTGTTCCTCTAGAGTTTTTTCATCAACCATATTTGGTGGTAATCCATTATCTGAAACACCGGTCAGCGTTATTGTCTCCTGATTTCCAAGTATCGATGCGATTTTTCTATTTTTTTTACTTTCTTCTTCTTCAAGTTTTCTTTTTTCTAGTTCTTTTGCTAATTTCTCACTTTCGTTTTTAATTTTTTTCATTTCCGTTTCAAAACTTTTAAGTTTCAAATTGACCATTTCATCAACTTCATCCTTTGTAAAAACATTATCCGGAAGACCCTGTCTTTTTGTTTCCTTAATTTCCTCTTCTATATTTTGTGTTATGGTTTCCGGTAATTTTGGCAATTCTGGTAATTCTAACAGTTCTCTATTGGTTTCAGTGTTACCATAATCCGTATCATTGTAATTTATACCAATAACACTGCCAATATTATCGATTGGAGCGTTGTTAACTGCAGCGGGTTTTGTGTCTCTGACTATTTGACTTGAATCGACAGTGTCGTTTTTATTACCGCCAGAAAATATCATAAAATAAATTATTATGCTTATGATAACAGAAGCTCCTATAGTTATATATTTTATGTTGTTATTTGAAGCACCTCCACCACCCTGATCATCGTTATCGATATCAACAACAGGATCTTCAACAACAATCGGATCATTATTAACGGTATTATCTGCCATATTTACACAATTTTTGAACCACTAAATGTGTTTAACACCATGTTTGTTAAACTACTCTTGCCAGAGTTTAAATCATTAGAATTATTTTTCAATTTTTTTATTATATCACCTATTTCCGGTATGTTTATTCCATAACAAATTTTTAATATCAAAACCTCAACAAAGTTCTTCTGATTTACAACGCTATTCACTTCAGCTATTGCTTTTATCAGGAATTGCCATACTCTAAACAGCGCAGACATTGTTATATCTTGTTTTTCTAGCCATTCCTTTTGAAAACTTGTTAAGGCATCAGTTGTTATGTTATTTTTTTTCATCAGCAGTAGGTGTGTTATTTCTAACATATCGTTTAAAAGCATTTCAACACCACTGGTGGATAAGTAGATTTCATTAAAAGTTTTTATAGCTTCTTCTGTATTTAATTTTATCATATTCTCATACAGTGAATACGTTTTCTCTTTCCCACCAAGTCCCAATATATTTATTACAGTTTCTTCTTCAATGTTTTTGGAAAAATTATTGAAGGATATTATTCTATCCAGTAGAGACATTGAGTCTCTGACGGAACCTTCGGCAACGCTTGCTATTATTTTTGCTGAACTATCTGCTATTGTATATCCTTCTCTATTGGCTACATCTATAACATGTTTTGCCAAAATATCCTGTGAAACTCTGTTTAGATCAAATCTTATACATCTGGATAAAATTGTTATTGGAACCTTTCTTATTTCTGTTGTGGCGAATATGAATTTTACATAAGCTGGTGGCTCCTCTAGAGTTTTTAAAAGTGCATTAAAGGCACTATTTGATAGCATATGAACTTCATCTATTATGTAGATTTTGTATCTTGAATTAACCGGAGCGTAACCTATACTATCTATAATATCTCTTATATCTCCAACACCCGTATGGCTAGCGGCATCGAATTCTACGACGTCCTGATCATTTCCGTTTGCTATCGCTTTGCAATGCACACATTCTAGACAAGGGTCTGTTGTTTCCTTTCCTTTACCATCTGGGCCAATGCAGTTTAAAGATTTTGCTATTAATCTTGCTGTTGTGGTTTTTCCTACACCTCTTATTCCGGTCAATATAAAAGCGTGATGTATTTTGTTTTTTTCTATGGCATTAGTTAGTGTTTTAACCAAAACGTCTTGTCCTATAACCTCACTAAACTTTTGTGGTCTATATTTTCTTGCTAGAACCTTGTATTCATCACTCATTTTTGCCTCAGTCCTTTTATTCAATAAGATTTGTATTTAGTTTTAACAGGATATTTTTTTTATCATTTTTTTTCTTTAAAATCATAAAAAATTCTTTTTTGCCGCTTAATTTTATGTTGTTTATAGCCGATAGGAAATCTTCTTTTGTATTTGTTGAAAACTGATTTACATTTAAAACCACATCTCCTGCCTCTATACCGTAGTAGTTTGCTATACTTTTTTCCTTTACTTTAAGTACATACATACCATATTTATTGTTGTATATCTTATATTTTTCCACTAAATTTTCATCTATTTTTGTTAAAATAATATCCATAAACTCGATTGAATTGGTTTTAATGCTTTCATCAACTTCATTGTATTTATTAATTTCCGGAGAATCTGCAACCTTAACTTTAATTCTTAAATATCTGCCGTTTCTCAAAACCAAAACATCAGCCGTACTATCTACATCCGTGTTTTTTATTAAACGCAGAAGTTGATTGTTATCCACAATATTTGTGTTATTGTATGATATGATTACATCACCAATCAAAATTCCGGCGTTGTTTGCTGGACTTCCGCTGGTAATGTCAATTACCATTACGCCACTTTGTTTTTTGGAATTTATTATTTTTAATATATCGCTTTTTATGTTTTGTCCTTTTATGCCTATCCAGCCTTTTTGTATGTAACCAACCTCTTTTATTTTATCCACTATGCTCATAATAACATCAGCTGGTATTGCAAAACCAACACCGAAATCGTTGTTATTTTTATTACCATTAACATCTAAAGTTGTATTGTTTTTATTGATATTATTAAAATACAATATTGTATTCATACCTATGACTTCACCGTTACAATTGAATAACGGGCCACCAGAATTTCCTCTATTGATTATAGCGTCAATTTGAATTAAATTATTCATATCAATTTCACTTATACTTCTGTTTACGGCAGATATTATGCCACTTGATACAGAAATTCCTAAACCATAAGGGTTACCAACTGCAATTATTTCTTCTCCGACATTGTATTTTATATCCTCTTTGAGTGTTAATGGTGTTAGTTTAGCTCTAGAATTAATTTTTAGCAATGCTACATCCTGATAAAAATCGCTACCTATCAGTTCTGCTTTGTATTCGATATTCTTCAAATAAACCATAATTTCATCAGCACCATCAATAACATGATTATTTGTTAGTATATAACCATCTTCACTTATAACAAAACCTGAGCCAACCGAGTATAACTCCATAGACTTTTTATAGCTATAGTAATTGCCGTTATTACCATTTATAACCATGTCATTGATTTTAAATGATTTTATTTGCAGGACCGATTGTGATATTCTATTATATACGTCTGGAATGTTGTTACATATCGAACCTTTTATATTTGTGTTATTAGTATCCTCTCTTTCGACAGTGTTTTTTTCCAGATTGTTACTTGCCTTCAAACTGACATTACTGCCGAAAGCTAAATTGACAGAAAATACAAAACCAACTATACATAAAGCGATGTTTTTAGCGAACATATCAATTACTTCTTCTATTTCCGAATAGGTGCAGTAGAGTTGTGAATAGATTTATGAATGTTATGTATAGGTTAAGAGCACCAAGAACGGCTATTCTTTCTGAATTTTCACTGTTTATGCCCATGTAGTTATACAATCTTTTTAAATTTTGAACATTAAAAGCTGTGTAGAGAGTAAATATTACAACACCTATGTATGACATACCCAGACTAAATGAAGTGTTTCTTATGAACAAGTTAATTATTGATGCAATACATAGCCCAAATATACCCATTGTTAGGAACGAACCTAAACTGGTTAAATCTCTTTTTGTTGTGTATCCGTATAAACTCATGCAACCAAAGGTCAACGAGGTTGTTAAAAACATTTCCATTATACTTTGTCTTGTGTAAAATACAAATATCGTTGACAGTGATAAACCCATTAATCCTGAAAATATATAAAGTTTATTTCTTGCTTCCTGAACTTCTAAATTCATTATTGATCTGCCGAAATTGTAAACAAAAAATACCGGTGACAATTGAACTATTAGTGCAATTATTGGATTTGAGTATAACATCCCTAAAAGTGAATGGCTATTGCCAACTATAAAAGCAACAACGGCACTGACCAAAAGAGCAATACTCATATTGCGATATATTGAATGCATATAATTTCTTATTCCTGAATCAAATGTTCGACTTTCAGTGTTGTTATATATGTTTGTGTATTTCATTTGTTCACCATCTTTTGTTTATATCTGAATATAATATAAATATTTGATAATAATTTTCAAGCAAATAATTTACAAAAATAGCCTCCGCGTAAATTATGGAGGCTATCTATTCACTAAATTAAAACTATTTCTTTTTTCTTTTTGCTCTTGAAATACTTTCTTTCAGTTTTCTTTTTCTTTTTTCAGATGGACTCTCATATTCAGCTCTTCTTCTGGATTCCTTCAATATACCCTCTCTTTGGGTCTTCTTTTTAAAAATCCTTATACCCATCTCAAGTCTGTTTTGATCTGTTATAATAACCTGAACCATTTTATAAATTTACCACCTTCAATCACTTATTAATAAAACAAACATAAATAAAACTATTTCTTAGCATCACCTGTTTTTAGAACATCAATAATTTTTTTTTGGTTTTGTGTGATTCTCTTCAATTCACAGTTTATTGTGGCACCAAAATCAACCGATAAAAAATTATATTCCAATGTACCATTTACGACCGAAGTGTCAGCTATGTTGATTTTATCGGAATTAACATTACCATCAAAGGTACCACTTATGTTGAAAATTTCACATTTTACATTTCCGTTTACAACTCCATTTTCTCTTATGGTAACAATCTTGGCAGTTATATCGCCCTCGATCTTGCCCTCTATTTCTATGTTTTGTCCATTTTCAATATTTCCCTTTATAACAACTCCCTTTGCTATAACTGATGGAATATCTTTACCTATTAAAGCCATAATACCCTCTATTGTTAAAATAATTTTTCACTAACTCTTATAAATTTAATTGGATCGACACTCTCCCTCTTAATTTTAACTTCCCAGTGGAGATGTTGTCCTGTACTTCTACCGGTGCTACCCTGTATAGCTATTTTATCTCCTCTTTTTACCACATCACCAGTCTTAACCAATGAGGTATTAAGATGAGCATATTCAGTTCTTATATCATTTCCGTGATTAATTCCAACAATATTTCCAAAGCCTCTTCTATTTGCTACCAAATCAACAACACCATCGGCTGCGGCATAGATGGTGGCGTTATATGGACCGACTAGGTCTAAACCGTTGTGTTTTCTTACCATTTTTGTAAACGGATCAATTCTGGAACCAAATTTACTCGACATATAATAGTTTCTTATTGGTTTAGCTATAGGCATTGAGTTTAAAAATGATTCTAAGAAGTTCATGTATTTTATCTTATTTTTTAACTCAGAAAAGTTACCTCTTTTAACCAATATACTGTTTTTGAATATAAGATCGTTGCTTTCTCTGACATTAAAATTATTATAACTTATGTTATAAATTTCTCTGGCCTTTTGCTCCAGTGATACTTCACTTAATATATCATTCAAACCATTAATTCTTGAATTAACTAAAATTTCTACGTTTGTTATGTCTCTATCTATGTTGTTTAGTATTGGTAATATTTCATTATACTCATCAATATTTTCATAGTTTCTATTGACTAATTTACTTGTGGCATAGCTGACTTTTTTGACATCTAAATCTTCAAATCTATCGTAAAAATTTAACGCTACAAAATATTCTTTTATATTTCCAACAACATAATTAAGGTCTTGTATTTTGTAGTTTAAATCCAAATTGATATCCTTCAGGTCTTTTATTTTTTTGTTTTTAATCATTTGCATTCTGAAATTTAAAGCCAACGATATGTTTGCTACTAAAAACCAAACTACAAAAACCGAGTGCAGTATTTTTGAAAAATTTGTTATCTCTTTTGATTTTATACCATCTTCTGTAAGTACTATGACTTTTCTCTTTTTTTTCAAAAAATTTTTATATTTATTCGTAAGTGACACGATAAAAGTAATTAATACACTGATACAACATTATAATATGATAAAAGAAAAAAGCAAGTGTTTTTTATCTGGAAGCCTTTTTACTTGCCAGTAGTTGAATACTCAGTGGTTAGAAATCTTAAAAATGGCAAAAATACCTTGATTTTTTTAAATACTATTGTACCATTCAGTAAAATAAGATGTATTTAGGATTTGAAATACAGTAGAGTATTTGTTGTATTTTGTTTAGTATTGGGTTCGTGTGTTAACCAACATACGAGTTATAGGGTGTTGAATAAAAATGGAAAAGTTGTATATTTTGATAGAAAAAAACCGCTACATAACTCTATTGTGCAGAGCGATGAAAAGGAAATGTCTAATATACAAAACATAACTAAACAGGCTAAAAGTACAAAGAAGCAACAATCTGTAGGTAAGTTAAATACACAACCGGTCAATGTTAATGGTGATACAAAAATAAAAGATGATTTAGTTTTGGAGAGTAGTGCCTATACATTAAGAAGTGTTGTTGATACGGTTGTTAAAGATGATGATATTGAGTATTTAGCGAAAATGATTGATAAAAACAAAAAACCTAAAACGATAAAAGATTTTGATTTGCCTGAGTATTACTTTGATAGTAATACATCTCAAAAATCAAAAACTGACAAATCTGGGAAACAAGTTATAGAAATAAATGGAAGTGGTGTGAATAACACAAAGTTACAGGCACAAAATCAAAGCAAAAAAAAGGAAAGTTCTTTTACTAAATTCGCCAAAAACATAAAAAACAAGGTTACTGGTAAAAGTAGTGATAAGACTTCTAACGAAAACGAGGTGGATAACACTATAGATCCGTTGGTTGCCGCTACTGCTAGTGTTTCTAGTAATAGAAGTAAGAGTATGGATGCCATTAAAGGCAATTCCAGTGATGCAGGAAATAAAAATAGTGTTAGTACTACTGCCGCATTAAATAATAAAACAAATATAGTAGATACAGGTGATACGCATAAAATTTCGTACAGCAGTGGTTCACAATTTGGTAGAAATATGAACACTGGTGTATCGTTAAAGAGTAGTAGTTCAAGAAATACAAATCAAGCAAAAACCAATATGGTTACAACCGCCAGTGGTACATATGTTGCCGTTAGTTCTAACGAGGTGGATGAAAGACTAAAAGTGGTTGATTCGAATTCTAAAAAAACGACTACAACCAAGACTACTACATCTCTAGCCAATACCACAAAAAGTAGTACAAGTACTACGACTAATGGTAGTAACTATTTAAAACAAGGCAAGTACTACATACAACTTGGTTCATTTGTTGATAGAGCTAAGGCTAATGAACTGTCCAGTAGGTTTAGAAATGTCGGGGACGGTGGAGCTGTGGTTCCAACAAATACAAAAAACGGCTTGATGTATAAAGTTGTAATTGGAGAATTTAGCACTAAAGATAGTGCTGAAAAAGAAATGGAAAAAGTTTTAGAAACGGGACATTTTGACTGTTATGTGTTTAAAAGATAGTTTGAAATTTTTTATTTTTCTTTTGTTGTTTTGCTCCTGCACGACCGTGAGATACGATCCTGCAAAAAAGTATAATGAAGAATTTTTGAAAAATAATGGTCTTAAGATAAGAGCACAGAAGAGTAAACACATGAAAATAGCAAAGGAAAACGACATTTATTATAGAGATAACAAAACTGATTTAATAGATTCTAAGTATTATAATTCTATAAACGGTACAAAGCTAAAAAGAGAATATAAAAATACCGGTTACATCGACGAAGAGAAAAAAAAAGAAGAAATAAAATATTTGGACTCTGATTTGAGTATATACTACAGAGAAAGAAAATTAAAGGACAGCGATATAAGTGATTCCTGTACATATAATTGTGGTGACATTGTGTATCTGGAGAACAACTACAAGGACTACTCAAAAGATAGGGTTAATTTTGACGATGTCGAACCATCGAGAGAACAATTATATGGTAGTTTAATGTTGAGAAAAGAAAAGGAGTATAATTATATCGATAACATAACTATGCAAAGAAATTTTGACTATATCGATATAATGAACAGAGTAAAGAGAGAAATTTATCTGAAAGAAAAGGAAGAGGAAAACAGGGAAAACAACAAGAATACCGGTGTGGTTAACAGTATTAAAAACAGATTTAGAAATTTATTTAAGTAGGTGTTATATGAAAATAGAAAATTTATTTATTAAGAGAATTAAAGAATTGCCTGCGGAGGCAACAACATTGGGACATAAATTAGCCCTAAAGGGTGGCTATATACATCAAACTGGAGCTGGATTGTATACCTATTCCAGTATTGGTTTTAGGGTGCTTCAAAATATTAAACAAATAATTTGTGAGGAACTAAATAAAATAGGTTGTCAGGAGATAAATATGCCTGTCATTTCTCCATTGTCTCTGTGGAGAGAAACTGGACGTGAAAACATTGATATATTGTTAAAGTTTAAAAATCGTGCTGGTACTGATTCCGTTATAAATCCAACACATGAAGAAATTGTAACAGACTATGCCAGAGGTATAATAAACAGCTATAAACAGCTTCCTATTTCTCCAAATTCTCTTTGTTTATACCAGATACAAACAAAATACAGAGATGAACTGAGGGTGAGAGCCGGATTGATTCGTTGTCGTGAATTTATGATGAAGGATGCTTATTCTTTTCATGTATCCATGGAGGATTTAGACAACTACTATGATATTATGAAAGATACATATCTAAAAATTTACGAAAGAATCGGATTAAGAAATGTTGTTGTGGCAGAAGCACCCGGTGGCGATATGGGTGGTAATGTTTCCCATGAATTTCAGATGCTAAATGACAGTGGTGAAGATACCATATACACCTGTAAAAGTTGCGGTGTTAGCTACAATAAGGAAATTTTAGAGACACAAACAAGTCACAGTTGTCCTAAATGTGGCGGCGACTTGAAAAGTGATAGAGGTATTGAAATTGGCAATATTTTTAAATTGAATGATAAATATTCAAAACCTATGAAATGTATTTTTAACGACGCAAACGGTGAACAAAAAAATGTTGTTATGGGTTGCTATGGTATAGGTGTAAGTCGTGTGTTTGGTTGTCTTTTGGAGCAAAATACAGATGATAAAACCATTGTGTTTAACAGAGAAATTGCTCCATTTAAGATTCATATTGTTTCGATAGGTAATGATGGAGATGTTGTTGATTTTGCAATGAAACTTCATAATGATTTGGAAAAATATTTTAATGTTATAGTTGATACTACAGATGATAGAGCTGGTTCAAAATTCGCTAATGCCGATCTAATTGGTGCACCAATTAGAATTGTTGTAAGTAGAAAAAATATGGACAAAGGTGTTTGTGAAATGAAATATTTTGGTCTATCCGGAGGCTACCCGCAGGAAATCAAAATTAGTGAGGTTGAAAGCAGAGTGAAGGAAATTATTTTATAATTTTCCGCATTCTTCGCAATTGTTATCGCATATTCCACAATTGACGCAGCCGTTGCAGATTATTCTGCTACCGCAATTATTACATCTTTCTCTGAAAGTTTTTTTATAAACGTTATCATTTCCAAATAGATCGTTGTTATTTGAAAAGTCAAGTTTGAAGTTTATTTCTTTGCCGATAAACTGTAATCCTGTTTCAAATGCCATAACGCTTTGCTGTCTTTTACTATAGGTTGTGTATATTTTTCCACCTCTTTCAAATTTTGTTCCTGTTTCTATAAAACAAAAAGTTGTGTTGTATTCTACACACTCCTCATGTAATTTTTTTACCCATTCATATTTTAATAATCTGCAACCATCATAATTCTCACCACCAGCTATCACCTGTTCTATTTGATGTTGTGATAAATATTTTTTAATGGAAACCTCCTCTATAAATGGAGCAACCATTATACCTTTATGCTTAAAAGGTAAATCAAACATTATTGGTATTCTTTCGTCGGCTCTTTTTTGATTTTCACATGTTACGTTGAAGAATATATTTTCCCAACCATTACCCCAGTCACTGGGAAGACAATTTTTAACTCTTTCGGGTCTTTTTGTCAGCAGGAAAAAGACAACATCTGGTCTTTGTTTCATAATTTTCCACGTTTCATCCCTCCACTGATCCGCCTCCTCAAGAAAAAAATCTGAGGTCATACAGACTCTGATTTGTTCTCCACTTTTTATTTTGAATAACCCGTTTTTGTCCCTTTGAATTGGATAATCGAAGTTGTTTTTAACTCTGTAAATATTACTGCCATCTTGATGTCGCTGTTTATCAAGAAAATACATGTAACAATTTTGGCAACCTTCACTCTTTTTTACACAGCCATGCCACGGGTTCCAAATATCATGCATAAATTAATACAGTAGATTATTTATGAACTCGTCCACGTCAAAATTCTTAATATCTTCAATCTTTTCACCCACACCAACGGCTAAAATAGGTTTTTTAAATTTATCCACTATCGATACCAAAATACCACCTTTAGATGTTCCATCCATTTTGTTTATTATAATATTGTCAATGTTGACGTATTTTTGAAATAGATCAACCTGTTTTATTGTGTTTTGTCCACTGGTGGCATCCAGAACTATAACATTGTTATGGGGTGCTGAATTATCAATTTTTTTGATGATTTTTTCCACTTTAGATAACTCGTTCATTAAATTAACGTTATTCTGTAGCCTTCCGGCTGTATCTATCAGTAATACATCGTAATCGTTTTGTTGTGCCTTTATCATTGCTTTATAGGCAACAGATGCCGGATCTTCGCCTTCTTTTTCAGCTGTAACTATATCAACTCCGGCTCTCTTTGCCCAAATCTTCAGTTGTTCCGTTGCACCAACTCTAAATGTATCACAGGCGGCCAGCAAAACTTTTTTATCATTTTGTTTTAACTGATAAGCTAATTTACCTATCACAGTTGTTTTACCAGATCCATTGACACCCAAAAACATCATAACGTATGGTTTTTTATCCAGCGTTACTTCTTTATTTACTATACCACTAAATGTATTTTTGATTTTTTTAAAAATTATACTCTTAACATCATCAATGGTTATACTTTTATCAAACTTGTTTTTTCTCAAAAAATCAATTATTTCATTGACGATGTTTATATTTATATCACTCGTTATCAATAGTTCTTCAAGTTCTTCCAACATATTTTCATCTAATTTTTTACTATTGAAAATTGATAGTAAACCATTTTTTATTTTGCTGGAAGATTTTGCTAATTCTTCATCATTCTTGTTTATAGTGTTTGAAAATCTGAACATAAAATTGCCTCTATATTATTTTTGCCTTAAATAAATCCTGTATGTGAATCATACCAACAACATTTCTATTTTTGTTTATTACTGGTATAACCTGTATATATCTTTGTTTTTCTGTCATTATGTTTACTGCTTCAATGGCCAATTTATCATCCTCAAGAAATATAGGATTTTTTGTCATTATATCTTCTATTTTTTTATCAACTATGTTTTTGTATTCTATTGTCTTTCTTCTCAGATCTCCATCGGATATTATACCGACAAGTTTATTATCCTGTAGAATACACACAGCACCCATGGCCTTTGCCGTCATTTCATTTATGGCATCTTCCATTGTTTTATTAATATCTATAGTTGGGATACTATAACCAGTTCTCATAATTTCGTTAATTTTTACAAGAGATGCACCAAGCTTTCCACCCGGATGAAATACCTTAAATTTTTCATTGTTAAAACCCTTTAACTCTATTAGAACCGTTGCCACAGTGTCTAAATATACCATAAACATTGTTGTACTTGTTGTGGGAGCTGTAATTTTATTGGTTTCCGGTGTATTTTCTAGAATTATTGATAAATCCGCTGATTTTGCTAAAAATGAATCGGCCTTTCTGGTCATTCCAACTAATGTTATTGAAAATCTCTTACAGTAGGCTATTATATCATTTAATTCTGTTGAGCCGCCGGAGTTAGATATTAGTATGACTATATCATCTTTAGTGATGTTACCCATATCACCATGGCTGGCTTCGTCTGGATGTATAAAAAACGATGGTGTGCCGGTGGATGTTAATGTCGCTGCTGCCTTTCTAGCTATATATCCTGGTTTTCCGACGGCACTTAAAAATACTCGTCCTTTTATATTCATTATTAAATCTATTAGCTCTATAAAGTTTTCATTGATTGATTTATCAAATAAAGTTTGTATTCCCTCCATTTCTGTTTTTACAGATTCTCTTCCTGAATCTATAATTTTTTGCCTGTTGAATAGCATATTTTCTATTGATTTTTAATATACTTTAATTATATTTCCTACAAAATAAAAATCAATTTATAATTACAGCTTGTGAAAGTTTGGGTACTAAAAGATTTTAAAATTGGCAGTAGCAAACAAGCAGAAATGCTTGCTAACAGTTTGAGTAATGATGTTGTGATTAAAAATATAGAGTACACCAAATATATAGCAATACCAAACATAATAAAACCGTTTTCCGTTGGTATAGACTTTAATGAAAGTGATGATGTTTTAGAGGACACTGATTATCCAAGTATAATAGTATTTTCCGGAAGGAGATTGGCGGGACTGGCTATTTATTTAAAAAAATATATCTTCAAAAAGGTTGGTAAGATCGTAAAAATAATAAGTATATTAAATCCTGACTATTCTTTTAAATATTTTGATTTTGTAGTATTACCATCCCATGATGATATTGAATATGATAAATATAATAACATAATAACCTTTAACGGTGCTCTTTGTATTGATAATTTATCTGAAAAGACTACAGATAAAGAGTTTTGGTTGGATCAACTGAAAGGTTACAAACAAAATTTTTATATGTTGGCCATTGGCGGTGCCACAAAGGATAAGAAATTTGATACGGAAGATTTTAAAAAAGTATTGAAGCTAATATCAACTTTTGTGAAGAGAAATGAAGGTACTTTATTAATTTCAACCAGCAGAAGAACACCGGAAGATTGTGTTGCTATTCTGAATAAAGATAATTTAGATTGTGACTTTTATCTGTATAAATGGGGAAAAAGTAGTACTTTAAATCCATACTATTCCTTTATTGATTTGAGTAAAATAGTATTTTTGACGGCGGACTCCATATCCATGATTGCAGAAGTTTCGTCATTGGGTAGGCCGGTGTACGTATACAAAAATGATAAAATGTTGGGTAAAAAACACATAAAATTTTGTGATCTGATGGTGAAAAAGAATATAATCAGAGAAATAAAGGTTGATAATGATGTGGAAAATATAGAGGCGTTTAACTATACAAAACCAAACGAACTGGAATATGTTAGAAATGAAATTTTAAAGAGGTTGTGATGAATATAAAAGTATATAGGTTGATATTTTTTATTTTTAGTCCACTAATATTTGTTTATATGTTATGGAGGAAATTTAGTGGTAAAGAAGATAAAAATAGATTTCTTGAAAGATTTGGAAAAACAAATGTGGAGCGACCAAACGGCAAATTAATTTGGTTTAACGCTGTTAGTGTTGGTGAAATAAATTCTGCTTGGTCCATCATAAAAAGATTGAATGAAAATGAAAACTATAACATATTGATAACCACAACAAGTGTTACCAGTGCTGAAAATGTGAAAAATAAGATAGAAAACTTGCCTAATAAAAGCAAGGTTATACATCAATTTATACCAATAGATATGACCTGTTGTGTGAAAAAGTTTTTGGAACACTGGAGACCCAATATTTTGGTAGGTATTGAATCGGAATTTTGGCCTAATTTGTTTCTGATGGCAAAACAATTTTGTAGCATAATAGTTTTAAATGGTAAGATTTCTAAAAAATCTTTTAGATTTTGGTATAAGTTTAAAAAATTGAAGGAAAGTATTTTTGATAGCATAGATATATGTTTAGCCCAGTCTAGAAATGACTACAAAAGATTTATAAATCTTGGAGTTCAGAATGTTCAATTTATAGGTAATATAAAATTTCTTGTGGATAAATGTTCTGTTGATGATGATTTATATAATCATCTGAAGGAGAAAATAAAAGGCAGAAAATCTTGGCTTGTTAATTGTACCCATGATGGAGAAGAGGGTATTATATTGGAGACACATAAGTTGTTAAAGCGAAAATATGATAATTTGTTAACAATGTTGATAATAAGACACCCGAATAGAATAGAGACTGTAAAAAAAATAATGAATAAAAATAATATAAGATATGTAACGGCATCATCAAATGAGGAACTTGAAAACGATGTTGAATTATATATATACGATAAATTTGGAAATCTCGGAACATTTTTTGAATTGAATAATGTTGTATTTATGGCGGGTTCTCTTCAAAAAGGTATAGGTGGTCATACTCCGGCAGAGGCTATAAAACACAACTGTTGTGTAGTTACCGGTCCATATGTAGAGAATAACTACATGTTATACAAAGACCTACTGAATGATGATGCTTGTATATTGTTGAAGGATAATAAAGCCGCAACGTTATTTAATATTGTTGACTGTTTATTTTCTGATGATCTCAAAACAAAAAATATTATGGATAATGCCTTCAGAAAAAGTTTACACAACGGTGTACTTTTGAATCAAGTAATTGATATCATTGAAAGCAAACTATAGTGATAGCTTAAATTCAATTGTAACCTAAAATGTGTAGATGGTAATGGTATACAACCTGACCGGCCATTTCACCACAATTTGCCATTATTCTATAGGACTTTAGCTTTAAATTTTCGGCAATTTGTTGTGCTATTTTAAAGAAATGTGTTATTTCTTCTTCGCTGGCGTTTTTAATAAAGTCATTAAATGATACATATTTATTTTTTGGGACCACCAAAACGTGAACCGGTGCTTTTGGATTTACATCGTGAAAACTTAGTATTTTATCGTCCTCATAAACCTTGTTGCAGGGCAGATCTCCATTAATTATTTTAAAAAAAACGTTATTTTCGTCATATTTTCTTTGCATTTTAAATTGTTATGTGGTATTTTTTGCTAGTAGTATAAATAATATATCAATAATAAAATGTCAATTATTAATGAATTAAAGCTTGATTTTAAAAAGGATAAGGTAAAGTCGTTTTTTATGAATAATATGGGTGCAATCACCGCCTTGGTTTTATTCGTGTTTGTTTTGTTTTTTTCGATTATGTTTGTGAATGCTTACAAAAATAGTAAAATTAAAAACTACAGTGGTAAGATATTTTTGGCATTAAACAGTGTTGATAAGGTTGGGGAATTGGAAAAAATATATGGTGATGATGGTGCACCAAGAATATCAAAGACTTTTGCTGGAATGAAGCTTGTAGAGGAATACAAAAACAGTAATAATTTTAGTAAAGTTGAAGACATTTATGGAGAAATATTTGAAAATGAAAAGGAAATATTTTTCAAAAATTATGCCGGATTAAATCTATTGTCGATGGAAATAAATAAGGACAAAATGAATATTGATAAAATAAATAAATTATTTTCAAAATTAGAAAATGTAAAAAATCCGCTGTATGATATGGTTCTGGAGCAGAAGATTATATTTCTGATGAGACAGGATAAAAAAGATGAAGCAAAAACACTTGTTGGTGGTTTATTGAGAAAGAATTCCAATAGCAAGAACATGCAAGATAGGCTTAATAAATACTTAGATATATTGAAGTAATAACCATGTCTTTGAAGAGCAATTTTATAGATACAACATTGTACATGAAGTTTGCAGTTGTGGCTTTGCTGACGTCTCTGTTGAGCGGCGGTAACTACCTCGGTTGGTTTCTGTCGATGTTGACCACATATTTTATTATGGTCAATAATTCCATTCAAACGGTTGGTTTTTTTACTGCATCAAATAAACAGAATAACAAAATAAATACATTTTACTTTTTGTCAGTTGTTTTTGTAGTTACAATGTTATTTTCGTGGTTATGCTACAAGAGGGAACTACATTTTTTACTGCTGAACAGGACGAGGTATAATCCACATTTAAGTATTTTTTTATTGCTTTTGCCAGTAATAATTGATATTCTAACAAAATTAAGAATGCCGCTGAGCGCTGCTTTGTTAGTTATACCAGTTTTTAGCGACAGTGGAACTGTTAAAGGAATGGTAACTAAAACATTTATGAGTTATGTTTTAGCTTTTGTGGTATCGTTTTTAGCATGGAAAATTATATATACCTTATTTAGAGGTCACGTAAGGGTTAAAAAGGATGAACAAATTGGCAAAGTTTGGATTTTTATGGAATATATATTTACCGGTGCTGTATGGGCTATGTGGTTGACCATTTCCGCCTGTAACTTTGTTGTATTTTTGCCGAGAGTGTTTGTATTAAAAGATTTTATATTATTTTTATTTATGGGGATTTTATGTATTTATCTGATGGTTTATAATGGTGGTGGAGAAATGTTGAAAATTATCGAAGATAAGAGTGATGTTGATATAAAAAACACAACAATTTTTAATGCTTTACTCTCCATCACAATGCTTATAATCAGATGTGTTAGCAAGATACCAATCACATCAACATGGATGTTTTTGGGAACAATGGCCGGCAGAGAATTAGCTGTTGCATCATCGTCTGCGGTTAGTAAATATAAGAGTTGTTATAAAAAAATATTGATTGATTTGAAATTGGCTATATTTGGTATAGTGTTATCCTTGATTACTGTGGAAATTTTATTATTTGTTATTAATTTATTCAATAAGTAATGGTGGTGCTATGGGGTTATACAATAAAGTAAATGAATATATTGCAAAAAATATTGTTTTATTTATCGTCTTAGTTTTACTGCTTGTATCGATTTTTAAAAGTGGTAAAAATCACGATTTTCAGGGAAATGGAACTGGTGGATATTTAAAAACTGTAGCAACTTCAAGGTACGCTAAAACCAGCAATAATGTCGCTCTGTTAGGGGTTGATGGTGTAAATTCTATGACAGCTGGAGCTGCTGACAAGAAAATTGTGAAAAATTTTAACATAAATATAGTTGTTGATGACATTGAAAAATCAAGGCAAAATCTTGATACATTACTGCAAAAATATGGTGGCTATGTGGTAAATTTTTATTCCTATGAATATGATAACAGTAAGGCTATGAATTTTACCATAAAAATTCCAACTGAGAATTTAGTAAAATGTATGGAGCAGATAAAAAATAACGCCTATGTTAAAAGCGAAAGTTTTTCAGCGGTTGATTTAACTGATCAATATACCGATAATGAAAATAGATTAAAGAATTTATATGCTAGGAGGGATAAGTTGAGGAATATGATGAATAAACAGGCAGACAAATTGGCTGACGTTTTGGCTGTTGACAAGGAGTTGGATAAGGTTCAAAATGACATTGAACTTCTTGAAAAAAGAAATGTTAAAATACAAAATGATGTTGATTATTCGCAAATTAATCTTACCATTGAACCAAAAATTATTGAGAACAAAACCATAGAAGGTTGGAGCTTTAAAAAAACCTTTAATGATGCTATAAATATTTTAATAATTACCTGTCAAATGATTATACATTATTTTCTGGTTTTTATTGTATTTGTACCTTTAATGATTGTTGTGTTTGTAATAGCTGTGTTGATTAAAAAGATTGTGAAACGATGTATCAAACAATAGTTGTTGGTGCTGGCAATGCCGGAGTTGAAGCGGCTGCGGCGGTTGCTAGGATGGGCAAAAGAGTAGCTCTAATAACCTTTAATAAAGAAAACATAGGTGAATTATCTTGTAATCCATCGATAGGTGGCGTAGCGAAGGGAATAATAGTTAGAGAGATAGATGCTCTAGATGGTTTAATGGGAAAGTGTGCTGATATGTCCGGAACACACTTTAAGGTTTTAAATGCCAGTAAAGGTCCTGCTGTTTGGTCGCCGAGATGTCAAATTGATAGAAAATTGTACAAACAATCAATGAACTTTTTATTGTCACAATATAAAAACATTGATATAATTGAGGCCGAAGTCACGGATATAATTGTTGAAAATAATGTTGTTAATGGTGTTGTGATAAATGATGATCAAAAAATATTTTCGAATGCTGTTATAATAACCACTGGCACATTTTTGAATGGTGTTATTTTTAGAGGTTTTGACAGTCAGGAGGCCGGAAGAATAGATGAAAAACCGTCAAAAAAATTAGCAAAATTTTTCAAAGATATGGGTTTTTCAGTTGGTAGATTAAAAACTGGCACACCAGCTAGAATTGATAAAAACACAATAAACTTTGACGATTTGGATTTACAAAATGGCGACGATGTGCCAGTACCATTTTCATATTTAAATGAAAAAATAGAAGTGCCACAGATTGAATGCAGAATAACCTATACCAATTCCGAAACTCATAAAATAATCAGAGATAACATAGAAAAGTCTGCTATGTATGGTGGAAAAATAACCGGTAGAGGTCCTAGATATTGCCCATCAATTGAGGATAAGGTTGTTCGTTTTGCGGATAAAGATAGACACAAAATTTTTTTGGAGGTGGAGGGTATAGATAGTAATGTTGTGTATCCTAATGGAATATCAACATCGCTTCCGGTGGATGTTCAGGAGAAGTTTATACACACCATAAGAGGACTTGAAAATTGTAAAATTTTAAGATATGCCTATGCTATTGAATATGATTTTGTTAGCCCGCTGGAATTAAAACCAACTTTAGAAACAAAAAAAGTAAAAAATTTATTTTTGGCGGGTCAGATAAATGGAACCACCGGATATGAAGAGGCGGTAGGGCAGGGACTTGTTGCCGGTGCAAACAGTGCCAGTGATAAACCGTTTATTTTAGATAGAGAGAATAGCTATATAGGTGTAATGATTGACGATTTAACAACCGTTGGCGTTACTGAGCCCTATAGAATGTTTACGTCAAGGGCGGAATATAGATTGTTTTTGAGGGCTGACAACGCAGATTTAAGGCTAACTGAATATGGACTGAAATATAACATAATTTCAGACGAAAGACGAGATAAATATTTTGATAGACTTAAAAAAATAAATGATGGCAAAAGTGTTTTAAGGTCATTGATTGTAACTCCAAATAAACTTGAAGATTTCGGCATAGATATAAAGAAAGATGGAGTCAAAAAAAGTGCCTACGAACTTTTAGGTTATCCAAATATGGATATTGAAAAGTTGAAAATAGCTTTTCCGGACATTTTAAATATTGATACTTCAACATTTAAACAGTTATGTATAGAAGCCATGTATGAGCCCTACATAAAGAGACAGAATCAGGATATTGAATTATTATCGAGAGAAAAACAAATGATTATTCCTGAAGATTTTGATTATGATTCTGTTGGTGGACTTACGAATGAAGTTAAAGAGAAATTAAAACTACATAGACCCTATAACATAGAGGTGGCCGGTAGAATTATGGGTATAACCCCCGCCAGCATCATTAATATTATAATTGCCATAAAAAACAGAAGTAGAGGAACAACTAATGTTTGAAACAACTTTCCTCGTGGTCGTTAACGACTCCTATCGACTGTAAATATGAATATATTGTTACAGTTCCAACAAACTTCATGCCTCTTTTAATTAAATCCTTTGACACTTTATCAGACAATGGACTTGAGGTTGGTATATTTTTCTCGTTTACATTATTGTTTTTAATAATTTTATTATTGGTAAAACTCCAAATGTAATTGGAAAAACTACCGAACTCTTTCTGTATTTCTAAAAATACTTTAGCATTATTAACTGCTGCTTTTATTTTACTAACATTTCTTATGATATTTTTATTCTCCAGCAGTTGCAAGATTTTAGCATCATCATATCTTGACATTTTTACAGCATCAAAACCATCAAACGCTTCGCGAAAGTACTCTCTTTTTTTCAGTATTGTTAACCACGACAGACCCGCCTGAAAGTTTTCTAGAATCAAAAATTCAAATAACTTTCCGTCGTCATAGGTTGGAACTCCCCACTCGTCATCATGATATTTAATATACAAATCGCAGGCGTCTTCTACCCAAAAACACCTGTGTTTATTTTTATCCATAGTTATTTAATTAAATTTTTACCACTCATTGCAAATGGTACCATGATTTTCATAGATTTTAAGATCGTTGGCGCTATGTCACAGAGTGTTCCCTTTTCCCTTAGTTTAATGTCATTCACATTATTTTTAACAACTATAAATGGAACTAGATTTGTGGTGTGTGCCGTGTACGGCTGATTTTTTTTCTCATCAAACATCTTTTCAGCATTTCCGTGATCGGCCGTTATAAATATTGTTCCATCCTTTTCCAAAACAGCCTCAACCAATTTTTTCAACTGTTCATCTATGGTTTCAATGGCCTTAACTGTTGCCTCCATGTTTCCGGTGTGTCCAACCATGTCCGGATTAGCAAAGTTTACCACTATGAAATCATATTTTTCACTTTTTATAGCGTCAATAAGCTTTTCATTTACCTCGATGGCTGACATTTCCGGTTTTAAATCATATGTGGCTACAGCTGGAGATTTAACAAGTATTCTATCCTCACCCTCAAATTCTTTTTCAACACCACCGTTGAAGAAAAAAGTTACATGTGCATACTTTTCTGTTTCTGCAATTCTCAGTTGTTTTAAACCTTTTTTAGAAACAATTTCACCCAATGATTTCTTTATTTCTTCTGCCGGAAACATTGTTTTTAAAAATTCATTGTGTGCTTTTGAATATTCCGTGAATTGTGCTTTTTCAGCAAAATCCACAACTTTACTTCTGCTGAAAGAATTAAAATTTTTATTACCCAATGCCTCCGATAACTCTCTCGCTCTATCTGCTCTAAAGTTGCAGAATATGAAAGAATCACCATCCTTCATACCTTTGTAGTTATTCACAACAACCGGTTCTATAAATTCATCTGTTATATTATTTAGATAGGATTCCTCCACAACCCTAACGGGATCAGCGGAGAAATTTTCATCACCATTTCCATTTACTATAACATTATATGCCTTTTCCACTCTGTCCCAGTTTTTATCTCTATCCATAGCATAGTATCTACCACTTATGGTTGCTATTTTTATATTTTCAAACTTAGCCGTTTCCTCTTTAAATTTATTTATATAGGTTAGAGCTGATTTTTGTGGTGTGTCTCTTCCATCCAAAAAACAATGAACGTAAACAGCTAAACCCTCCTTCGATATCGTTTTAGCTACATCAATTATATGATTAATGTGTGAATGTACGCCACCGTCAGACAATAAGCCCAATAGATGTACCGCTCCTTTGCTTTTTTTAGTTGCTTTTACAATATCCTTTAAAACACTATTTTTTTTCATTTTGCCGTCAGCAACGACTCTTGATATTTTTGGTAAATCTTGAAAAATAACTCGTCCGGCACCGATGCTAGTGTGTCCAACCTCCGAGTTTCCCATCTGTCCATCCGGTAAACCCACATATAGTCCGGATGCTTCCAATTCTGTGTTTGGGTAGTTTTTTAGCAGTGAATCATAGAAAGGTGTGTTTGCTTTTGCAATTGCTGAATATTTTGTATCGTTTGTTAAACCCCAACCGTCTAATATACATAAAACTGTCTGCTTTTTTGACATATTATTTCTTCATTGTTGATAAAATATTATTTTTAGATTACAATTTATATTATTAATTTACAAGTTTTTTTTAAATATATGCACCATCAAAAAACGCTTATACCGGAGCACTTTTCCCATTAATATTACATTAAAGTTACAATAATTACAGTCAATATTCATAATTAAACATTAATTTTATAAAAATACTTGAAATATGAAAAATAACATTTATAATAACAGTGTATGGAGAAGTGGCTGAGTGGCTGAAAGCACTTTCCTGCTAAGAAAGCGTACTGGGTTAACTGGTACCGGGGGTTCGAATCCCCCCTTCTCCGCCACCAAGGACATCTACGAAATACAATACATTAAATATATTATAATTTATTAAGAGATAAAGGTAGGCAGGTAATCATGAAAAAATACTGTTGTTTTATACTATGTTTGTTGACCATTGGATGTTCTAATCCCAGTAAAGATCCATTAAGAAATTTTATCGGTTCATATAGAAATTATTTTATTACAAAAGGAAAAGTTGTTGGTAAAAAATATAACGAGACATATTATTCACCAAATAAAGTATTTTCCGTTGGTGTTAGATTAAGCAGACCTGGTGCGATTGTTAAAGATACTTTTAGAAAAGATTTTGGAAAAAACAAAGATTATGAATATAATGTTGGTACTGTTTCTTTTATGGATGATTTTGGAAGATTTTACAGAATAGATGCGTTTGAACTTCCTGAAAAGCATGATTTTTCCAAAGAACAACTTAAAATTTTGTTTGACGGTCTTTTCATGGAATATGAAATGGGTCTATATAGAGAACTTGATCCAAACGCAAAGATACTTTATAAAAATTATTTAGATATAGATGGGACGCATATTGGATATTATGTGGTTTATTTAGCAAACGGTAGTACTTATTCTAGCAATGGTAGAAGAGTTGATGTTTTTAGATCTTCATTTGTTTTTTTTAAAAATAATTATGCTTATGTGGTTTCAAATCAATATAGAAATGAAGACACACGGAAACCTGCGCTTGAACTAAATGATGAAGTAATTAAAAAAATACAAGAAGAACTAACAAAAATATATAAAACAATGAAGTTTAATAATGAAATTTAAATTTTATGTGTTAAAGTAAAATAAAGTATTTATTTAGTTTGTTTTTTAATAAATTGGAGGTAAAAAATGAAGAAAATTTTATTTTGTCTGGTTACGATGTTACTTGTAGCGTCTTGTGCCATGAATTCTGTTAAAACCACTAATCCAGCACAAGTTAGTTTTAATTTTGAAGGAAATGGATATTCGGCTTTGACCTTTTGGAGAAAAATAAATCCAGATGGAAGTAAAGGTTCTGTATTTTCTGTTGGTGGAAATTCAAGAGCTAATTTGATGCTCAATATGGGCTTTAAGCAACCGCAGACAGAAATCATGAATCTTGATGCCGGAACATATTTTTTGGATTCGTTTCAAATAACAGATACTGAAACCGGTGGTTTTATCGTTAGTGAAGGCAAACATTATCTATTCAGAAATGGTTGGGATAAAGGAAAAAATAAACCTTATTTCCTATCATTTACAGTGAAAGAGGGTGAAACATTAACTTTACCAAAAGTTGTAATACTTGCTAAAAAGGATGGCAGCAATGCAACATTTAGATTTGAGTTTGAAGATAAAGATAATGTATTCACAGTTGGTGAAAAAGCTAAACAATTTTAAAATAATTTTGTAATTTTTTTAAGTGCCCTTGGGGGTATGTGTAAAATTTTTTGCCCTTACCCACCAAGAGCAACACAAATCACTAATCAATAGCAGTAGAAGCAAGCAAGACAATAAAAACTAAATCAATAGCAGATAAATAGAGCAAAAATTATAAACACAGAAACCATTATTATTTGTAATTATTTTTAAAAAACAAACTTTTTGTGGTAATAAGTAATTTTTTGTTGACATATTGCTGTTTTATGGTATAATTGTGGCAAATATACTATTCGCGTGCAAGAGGAGTATTAATATGACTGATGTGCAACAACAACAAGAAATAATCAAAGAGTTTTTTGATGCTATCCAGCAAGGAGAATATGAAACAGTTGAAGAATTATTAGTAGAATTAATAACAAGCGGTATTGACATCAATACACAAGACGAAGATGGAAACACTGCACTTCACAAGGCGGTTTCTTATAATAATAATGGAAAGTTTTGTAATAATGATGAAATTGTGGAACTTCTAGTGAAGAACGGAGCTAAAATTGATGTGTTAAACGCACGTGGACAGACCGCAATCGATATTGCGCGCGATTTTAATAATGATACAATTGTGGAATTTCTAGCTTACATTTTAAAAAACCAACAGCAAGAAATAATAGAACGTATAAAGGAATTAGCTAATGAAAGAAAATATGAAGAAGCAATAGAATTGATAAAGGGTATCAAGGATATTAATATGTCTGATAAATATGGTAATTTCCTACTTCATTGGGCTGTCATAAAGAGGCATAAATTAATAGTTGAAGAATTATTGAAAAGAGAAGATATTGATATTAATGCAACAGATGAATACGGAAACACCGCACTTAACATAGCTATTTTGAAAAAAAATGATATTAATATTGTGAAACTTCTGGTGGATAATGAAGCTGACATTAATGTAAAAAACAAAAAAAAAATAACTCCCTATGAGCGTGCACTTTTGGTAGAAGAACTTACTGGTGAACACG
>JAFVEQ010000002.1 GCA_017475895.1 Rickettsiales bacterium | reverse complement strand
TCATTCCATAGTAATATAGTGGTGTGACAAATACGATCATGTCTGATTCAAGGATTTGTTTGCGAAAAATATCCATATCATCATTTAATACGCATTCCCCCTCATAACCACAGTTTACACATCATATACATGGTGAAACATTACAGTGGACAGTGTCGATTTCAGTTATGGTATGACCTGCCTCGACAGCACCTTTCTTGAACTTCCCCGTACTGTTGAGGACGGGGATTCGCAAACCAAAAAAAATTTTAGATATTTCTTTTGGAGTTTTTTTTACTGCACCGTCGTCCCGACGATTTGTAATCCTTTATTTAGGATGTTTATGGCTGCATTGCGGTCACGGTGGTGGTGTGTGTGGCAATGCGGACATTCCCAGTTTCTTATGTGTAAGTTTTGTTTTCCGCTGATTTTTTTGTTTCTTTTTTGGCATTTGCTGCATATTTGTGTGGATGGGTAGTATTTGTATATTTTTACGAATGTTATGTTTTCTTGTTTGCATTTTTGTTCTAGTTTGTTTAGGAAGTCTCGAGGTGCGTTTAGTTGTATGTTGTGGCTTAAGTCTTTGTCTGTTTTCTATGAGATTATGTTTTCATTTTGAACGGCGACAAATGAGCTGTTTTTAACGATATAATGCACTATTTTGTTGTAATAATCGTTTCTTTTGTTTAGGAGTTTTTTCCACCATTTATTGAGTAATCTTTGTGCTTCTTGGTATCTTATGGATCCTGGTTGGTGGTTGTTGATGTTTTTTTGATATTTTATTATTTGGTCTGTTTCTCTTGTTAGGTCAAGATTGGGTATCTCTTGACCATTGGAGATAACTGCTAGTTCGCTGCATCCAATATCAATTCCCACTTGCTGTTTTGGTCCGATTATTGTTTCTGGGACGTGTATTTTTTCTATATTGAAAATGGCATAGTATATGTTGTTTTCTTTTTTTACGGTTACGTGTTTGATTTTGACGCTTTCATCATTTGTGTCACTTCCTCGGCGTAATATTTCATGGTATTTTTTGCTGGTTTTGAATTTAACTATTCCTAATTTGGCTAGTTTTATTTTATCGAATCCATTCTTGTCCTTGTCTATTCTGACATTGTTGTTGTTATTGATTATTCTAAATGAGAATTTTTTGGTGTTTTTACGGGTTTTTAAAATAGGATACTCTGAGTTTAAATTAGGATTATAATATCTGTTAAATGCGTTTATGAGGTCTTTTTGTGCTTGTTGACGGCTGCTGGATTCCGCTTTTTCCAGAAATTTAAAGTCACATCTTAACATCTTTAAAAATTGATTGCATGAACGATTATTTACAATTATTTTTTCAACATTGTATCCGTATTGGAGCAATAAGTTTTCAAAGTTGTTAATGAACATTAATGTTTCATCATAGATGAAACGGTAAATGCCAAAGTTAGATTCAATTTTATCAATGCTGACTGTCTTTTCCCCATTATCATTTTTATCCACCTTAGTAGGATAAATTTTGACTTTAATAGCCATCTTGACAACCTTCATTTACAATCAAACCTTCAAAACATTTTTTTATCAAAATAACATTTATTATTTTTTTACAAATGATATTATATTATTTCTAATGTAATACTATATAAAGAATTACCAAGAGCATTTGAAAATTACTCCCTTAAAAAAAAATAGACCCCCCCCCATAAAAAGTATACTGAAAAAAAATAATCAACAAAAATATAATAAAAAATCAGTAAAACTAGAAATAAACAGTTAAAAATAAGTATTT
>JAFVEQ010000036.1 GCA_017475895.1 Rickettsiales bacterium | reverse complement strand
GCTTCTAAGCCAACCTCCTAGCTGTTTTGGCTCCATCACTTCCTTCCCCACTTAGTGATAACTTTGGGACCTTAGATGGCGATCTGGGCTCTTTCCCTTTTGAGCACGGACCTTAGCACCCATGCTCTGTCTGCTGTGTTGAACTCAACGGTATTCGGAGTTTAATTAGGTTTGGCAAGGCTTTTGGCCCCCCTAGCCTATTTAGTGCTCTACCCCCGTTGGTAATCGCACAACGCACTACCTAAATAGTTTTCGCGAAGAACCAGCTATGTCCAGATTTGATTAGCCTTTCACCCCTAATCACAGTTCATCCTATAACATTGCAACGTTAATAAGTTCGGTCCTCCAGAGGATGTTACTCCACCTTCAACCTAACCATGACTAGATCATCTGGTTTCGGGTCTAATACATAAAACTAAATCGCCCTATTCAGACTCGCTTTCGCTACGCCTACATCTATCGACTTAAGCTCGCTTTATATATTAACTCGCTGACTCATTATGCAAAAGGTACGCCATCACAGAATAAATCTGCTCTGACTGCTTGTAAGCATTCGGTTTCAGGTTCTATTTCACTCCCCTTATCGGGGTTCTTTTTACCTTTCCTTCACAGTACTAGTTCACTATCGGTTGTTGGTGAGTACTTAGGCTTGGAGGATGGTCCCCCCATCTTCAAACAAGGTTCCACGTGCCCCGTTCTACTCGCATTCATCAATATTTTTTACCTATATGGGACTATCACCCGCTATGGTTAAACTTTCCAGTTTATTCTAGTTATTATATCAATGACATTGGCCTGATCCCTCTTCGCTCGTCACTACTGAGGGAGTCTCTGTTGATTTCTTTTCCTTCGGCTACTTAGATATTTCAGTTCACCGAGTTCGCCTCCATGACCTATGTATTCAGTCATGAATACCCCAAAGGGTGGGTTTCCCCATTCGGACATCTCCGGATTAATGTTTATTGACAACTCCCCGAAGCTTATCGCAGTCTATCACGTCCTTCATCGCCTACCAACACCAAGGCATCCACCAAATGCTCTTACTTTATTTCTCATTGTATACTAAAACACAAAAATTACATGTAGATTTAAATCCATATGTAAAGGATTCAAACTTTCGTTTGTACTACTATTATTCAGCATTGACCATATTCACAATAAAAAACAACGGAACGGAACAATGATCAAAACAATCAAAAATGACAACATTGACAAATATTACATAATGTATATAAATATCAAATCTATAATATGATGTAGTAATGTAATAAAATTTAATGGATAACCATTAATAATTACAACTGATATCATTCCGAACAACATAATTATAACATATATTTTGTTATTGTCAAGGGGGAAAGATAAAAAAAGTTAAAGTTAAAAAAAGATAGGTAAATGGGGATGATGGGAAAGAAATGGGACAGGGAGGAGAAAAAAAATTTGAGGAAAGTTGGGGGGGAAATAAAATTTTTAAAAGTCATAAAAATAAAAAAATTAAATCATAGGACCTAATGATTTTATTTTGTTCAAAAGACCACTTCTACAAAAGCTATAAATCTTATTATTTGAAACGATTATATGGTCAAAAAGGTCAAGTTTCACCTCCTTCAGCAACTTAAACATGCTTTTTGTCAGCTCCTTATCATTTTCGGACGGATTGGGATTACCAGAGGGATGGTTGTGAACCATAATGATACCGGCAGCCCCGTTTTGCACTGCTTTTACTATTATCATGCCTTTATTAACGTTAACTTCATTAACGTTGCCAGTATTTATTATATCTTCACAAACCAATCGACTAGCATTATTTACAAATAAAATTAAGACCTCCTCCCGCACCAGATGACCTATTTTTGCTTTACAATACTCAACAACTTCATCAAGATTACTTAACTTTGGATCATATTTCCTTATATTTTCCCTTAACATTCTCAGATGTACTTCATGAAATAGTTTTATGGCACATATTATAGAATCACCAACCCCATCAATACCTCTTAATTGTTCTTCATCGGCATTTATAATATTTGCTAGACTTTTGAATTTGTTCATTAGAATTTTAGCTATACCCTTAGTATCCTGTCTAGAAATAGCTAAAAATAGAGCCATTTCTAAAATCTCATAGTCTTTCATTGAACTCCTACAAGTTAAAAATCTTTCTCTTACTCTTTGTCTGTGTCCAGCATTGAATTTTCTGTGATCGACTGCTTCTTTTATATTCATTATTTCTTTCATTTTACTTTATTTTATAATTCAATTTGGTAACCTATAACCTAAATCAATTTTACCTTAACATTACTTTTATTTTTTTTATAAAAGTCATACCCATACACTAGTATGGACCAATAATTTTAATAATTCAATAATTCTTTCGTTTAAAATTTTCTGTACTGATAAATTTTAATATTAACAAAAAGCAGAAGAGTTTAAAAATTGTTTAATAAAATAGATAAAAAGTTTAATGCTACAGTGTTTTACTTTTTTCCCGTTCAAGTTAAACCAATCACAATATTTATATTTATTATCTTGTTATATATAATTATAATACAATAGTCAGTGAATGTTAAATAATATCCCAGAAAATATTACTACTTCTTTATTCTTGTTGTTATGTGTCTTTTCGAATCTTCAGTCAAAAACTTTATTATATCATTAACAACCTTTGAACCCTCGTACTTTTCCTTTAGAGATTCAACCAATTCAAACACACTTGCTCCATCCACACAGAATAAATCTTTATAGAAATTTCTCAGGTCGCTTAGTTGTTTTTTTGTAAAGTTTCTTCTTTTTAAACCAATTAGATTTATCCCCTCTAAACTTGTATTTCTTTCTTCTACCACAACACCATAGGGTATAACATCTTTTTCAACTCCCGTCATACCACCAATCATTGAATGTTTTCCTATTCTAACCTTTTGGTGTATTGCGGACATACCACCTATTACCGCATAATTACCAACATGAACGTGTCCACCCAGTGTTGCATTATTTGCAAAAATACAATTACTACCAACAATACAGTCATGTGCTATGTGGGTATTTACCATAAAAAGATTGTTGTTGCCAATTTTTGTTAACATGTGGTCGCCCTTTGTTCCTAAATGTATTGTGCAATGTTCTCTTATTTTATTATTATCGCCGATAACTATCTTCGATTTTTCGCCTTCATATTTTAAATCCTGTGGTTCTTGACCTATCACAGCAAACGGAAATATTTTATTGTTTTTACCAATGGTTGTGTGTCCATCTATAACCACATTTGATACCAATTCGCATCCGTCACCAATTACAACATTTTTTCCAATCACGCAAAAGGGACCTATTTTAACATCCTTGCCGATTACTGCTCCATTCTCTATTATTGCTGTTCTGTGTATTTGATTGTTGTTGTTTTTAACTGAATTATAATTTATTGTGTTCATATCTTTTTGTGTTATTTCCATCATTTTGCAACCATTAATGTATTAATAAATGTTCGTTGGCTATTTTAAAGCGTATTTTGTCTTTTATCAAACAATTTTTTATTACAAAATATTACAAAGCTATATTATATCGAATTTTTGATGTATCCATTAAAGGAGTTTTTTATTTATACAACGGCTTTTAATCAAATTGTTACTACCCCTATTGTTTTTTATAAAAATAATGTTATACTAGGGGAAGTGAAAATTAATAATTATATGATTAGAAGGCATTACAATTGTCTATTAAAACAGATTAGAGAACAAAGACCATTTTACTATAAATGTTATTGTTTTTCTATAATATTAACATATCTATTTATAGTATTTTTTGCCACGTATCTCACAAATTCTGCTTACGATAATTTTTTATTCAAAAAAAAATCACAAAATGTTTTGTATAGTTCCTGCGTAGGCTGTGTACTTATGAAATATTTTTTATATATAAATCTATTTAATATAATATTTTACACCATAAACGAAATTAGATTTAGAATAATTCAGTTTAAGAGTGTTAGAAAAGTTAGTCTAAAGTCCGCAAATGTTATAACAATATCAATTGCTATACTTTTATTTTTATTATCAATATCAGTGGTTAGTTATGTATAATGTAGACGATGAAAAATACTTTTTAAATGGCGGTGTCAAAAGCATCATTTTTTTACCGTTGTTAATTTGGTTTATAACTTCATTGTCTAATTTAATAACTACACATAACAGTTTTTTAACATTATTCTTCAATCCAGTAAATGTGGTGTTTGGTATATTATTTTTTATATTTATAATATATCACCTGCATGTTGAAGTGTTATATTTAATAGATGTATATGTAAAAGCAAAAAAATACAATAAAAACCTAAAGGGGATTGTAGTTACAGTAACATATGTTGTAATATTTTTTGTGTTGTTGAGTGTTTTGAAGATACACTTTAATAGTATTCTAGTGTTATAATGAGAACTTCTTTAGATTGTGACAAAATAAATTACATCCGAAATCTTTTTACAAAAGAAGATGATATTTTGCTGAAAATAAAAAAAGAAGCTAAAGAGGTAAATCGCCCCATAAACATAAATCCAGAAGACGGAAAACTTTTGGAAATATTAATAAAGATATCAAATGTCAAAAAAATACTTGAAATAGGTACATTTTACGGCTATTCAACCATATGGTTAGCCAGAAGTATTAGGGATGACGGAGTAATTTACACAATAGAAAAGGATAAAACTAGTTGCGATAAGGCTACACAAAATTTCATTGATGCAAAGGTGGATAAAAAAATAAAATTATTCGAGGGTAGAGCAGAGAATATTTTGATGAACATGGATGAAAAATTTGATATGGTTTTTATAGACGCTGAAAAAAATCACTATTTGGATTTTTTAAATCTCGTGGAAGATAAATTAAAAGAAGGTGGTCTAATGGTTGCCGATAATACACTTTTATCCGGTGCCGTTTATAGCGAAGAATTGCCGTATAGAATAAGAAAAACCACAAGGGAAAATATGGTGGAATTTAACAAAAGATTAGCAAATGAAAATAAATATACATCCATACTACTACCCGTTGATGACGGAATAACTATAGCAATAAAAAAATAAAAATCTCCAGCCTTTGTATGCTGGAGATTTTGTTTATATATATAAAAGCAAATATGTTATTTAATCCATTTTAGAGATTCCTCATATTCCTCTTTTGTGTTTATATCGGCTGGTGCCTCTTCTATGAGCTTTATGCTTTTTATTATTTTAGCCCTTATTTCCATACCTGCTTCCAGTGCCCGCAATTGTTCCAGTGCTTCTCTATCCTCCAAAACACCCACCGGCAGTGACACCATTTTTTTCAGTGCCTCAGCCTTGTAAACATAGATACCTATGTGGTGATAGTAGTTTTTTGTTTTAGATTTTTCTGGATTTCTGATGAATGGTGCTGAGGAACGAGAAAAATACAAACATTTCCCCTCCTCCTCTCCGTCTCTAATGTTTGATATAATTTTCACCATATTTGGATCATTCACATCATTCATCGACTTAAACACCATACCACAGGTGGCAATATCACAATTTGTTCTTTCAATCATCTCTATGAGTGGCAAAACCACCTTTGGATCAACATTTATGTTATCTCCCTGAAAATTTACCACTATATCGTATTTTGTACCGCTTGGATCAATATTTTTCAATGCCTCAGCAATTCTGTCCGTTCCGCTTGGTAGTTTTGGATCTGTTAAAATTGCCTTTGCTCCAAATTTACTTGCCTCGTCCACTATAATTTGATCACCAGCAGCAATGACAACATCGCCATCAATAACTTTACTGACATTTTCATATACTCTTTGTATTAAAGTTTTACCATTTATGTCAAGCAAAGGCTTGTTTGGTAATCTTGTTGCTGCCATCCTTGCGGGTATCATTGTGATAATTTTACTCATATTATTTTCCGTTGTTTGGTTGTATAGTGTTATTTTTTAACCATAATTTAAGCTCGTCAAGCGAGTATACTTCTGGAATCCACTTCATATCTTCCGGTAAATCCGTTGTGAATTCACATCTGTATCTAATTGGATGTGCTCCGGCATCTATTGCAGCATTTTGGTTATAAATTCTATCATCAACCAGAATTGTTTCTTCTGCTTTTATGTTATATTTATCAAAACACCATTTTAACATGTCGGTTTTTGCTGTGTCATGCATAAATGTTCCGTGTTGAACACATTCTATTATTAAAAAGTCTGTTACATCCTTAAATAACTCTCTTAACAATTTTTTCTTTGTTTCCACATCAAAGGTCGCCGATAAAGTGAATTGTTTGTAACCCATTTTATTCAATTCCTTTAGTGTTTCCACTACACCCGGATACAAAGGTCTGTTATTAAAGAATTCTGGGCTGTGGCAGAAGTCATAGTCCATTTGTTTTCCCAATTCCGGATGTGTTTTTAATTCCAGTGAACCATATTTTGGATCTATTGGTAAAACTTTTGGCAAGTCTTCCCATTCTATGTTGCTGTATTTATCCTTATAATTTGGGTGGTTTTTTAGAAAATTGAAGTAGGCAAAACCCAAGTCTGCCAACACCCCGTCAACATCCCAAAAAATGTTTTTTATTACTGGTTTTTCCATAAAGCTTCCTTTATTATTGTCTTATAGTTAAGATAATAACAAAATAATAATAATCAAACAATTTTTTGCATCAATTTATTTTTCACAATTCTGAGATTGTTCTTCAAATGTTCCGGTTGCTATGTCCTTAAATTTTTCAAAAAATGCGTTAATTTTTCCAATACCGATGCTCTTTTCTTACCTCTATCGTTGTTTTTGGTAAATAGTGATACTGGTGGCAATATTTTGTTGATGATGTAACAATATCTAAAGCCGTATGAAATTCAAAAACTTGTTCGTACTTTCGACCGTGCTGGGCAAGTCACAGAGATAATCACCATCAATTTGCAGTGGATACTCTTTTATTTCACTATCCATAATAACCCTATTAACATTTTTTATATAAATAATGTCTCTGTTACTCTTTTTTGTAAAAAGGTATTTTATCATTGATATTAGCGATATTTTTTTAATCACCAGCAGATCAAAATCGTTTGTACTCATATCTGACGCCGTTATATGAAGTTTTATTCCGTAATATTTTCCATTACTTACACAGGCCACAATGCCATCATAGCGAACACCATCAACCGTTGCTGAAACTTTTCTAAAGTCTTTTTTAAAAACAATTTTCAAAAATTCATAGATGTACGCATATTTTCCAATTTTCTTTTTTAAACTTTCCTTAGTGTTACGGACAGCATAGGAATCAAAACCTGCACTGGCCATAAGCACAAAATATTGACCATTTACTAGACCAAAATGAATTTTTTTAGTTTTACCTATGTTGTTATAAAAATTATTAATTGCTCTTATTGATCTTTTTATACTATCACAGTTCAATTCCATCGCTAAAATATTTGCCGTTCCCAATGGCATCACCGATATTACAAATTTTTCATAATCATCTCTTGCTAATAGAGCGTTACAGGCATTATTTATTGTACCATCACCAAAGGCTAAAATTATGTGGTTTATATCTTTAGCATCTATATTTTTAATAACATCAGAAACTTTCTCATCAACACCCAGTTCATGTTTCAATACAGTAATACCGCACCTGCCCAGCTCATTCACAATAAACTCGGCTTTTTTTCTGCTGTACTTACCAGACAGGGGATTAGTGATTAACAGACACTTATTCATTTTTATTGTTTTTTACTTTGCTCCATTATGTCTTGATATATCTTGTTTTCTTTTGCTATATTTGTATCAAGAGAAAACGTTGAATCCGTACATATTGTGTAGTTTATTTGGTATTCCTCAAATTTTTTAAATATATCAATGAATTTCTTTTTTGATTCTACGGCCTTTGTAACTAGGTTGCTGGATATACATATTTCAAATGTTACTCCCATGCTGGATGCCAACTTCATCAGTTTTGGAAATCTATGTATCTGGACTCCGTGTCCTATTCTTTTTGGTTTATACCTTTCAAGTATAGTTGCTAACGTATCCTCTACACCTTCATAATTTGGTTCACCACAGTGTATTGTTGTGGTCATACCCAAAGCATTTGCCGTTTTATAATACTGTTCAAATTCAGGTTTTAACGGTACTTTTGCCTCTGGACCAGCCACGTCTATACCTATTACACCCCTTTTGAAGTACTGTATTGATTTTTTAAAAATACCTTCGTTTTGTTCCTCTGTACAGTCTCTACCTAAACAAAATATCATAGCCCCTTCAATACCAAATATTGAGTTTGCCTTCTCGTAACCACTTCTGGCGGATACTATCAATTTGTCCAAATCTATCTTAAAATTTTGACTTCTTTTGTAGGGGTTCCATCTTAGTTCCAGATACTTACAGCCAGCCAAAAAACAATTTTTATAGGAATCATAAAAGGATAACTCAACTGCTCTTGGAGAACTTTGCGTTTCATCTATCGTATGTATTATTTCCAAATACTCATCTAGGTTATTGACCTTTCCGTTCATCAATAAATTTCCGACAAATTGCTCGTATTGCTTTGTCTTTATCTTTATACCGGTTTCACTAATCATCTCAAAAAGTAATACTGGGGATGTTGCTCCGGATAGGTGTAGATGTAGATCTTTCATTGCTTTCTCCAATAAATATTTCGGGTATTATACAGTTAGATAATTTAATGTCAACAAAAAATAAACATTATGATTTTTACTATATAACTAAACGTTAAACATTAAATAATTCCCAACAAACAAAAATATATAGATTTTTATAAAAAAAAATATATTATGAAGTAAAATAACAACAGAATTTTATGAATAAACAAACAATATTAGATAAAATCAGAGCTGCCGGATTGTTCGGTAAAGGTGGCGCATGTTTTCCAACCGCAGACAAATGGCAGGGTGTTAGTGAAGCGGAAGGTGATATAAAGTACATAATAGTTAATTCCTCCGAGGGCGAACTTGGATTGTTTAAAGATCTGTACATATGGAGAAATCATATGGACATGGTCTTTAAAGGTATAAATTATGCCATTGATTTTTTAGATAGAAACGTTGAAGTTTACATACATATAAATCAAGACTATCTTAACGAACTACAGCCACAACTCTTCAGGTATATAAATAACTACAAGTGGAGTGGAATAAAATTTCATATAAGTATTGAAAATCCATGCTATATTGGAGGTGAGGCAAGTGCTTTAATGAACATAATCGAGACCGGAACCGCACAACCAAAACCCAGAACACACAGGACAGTTGTTAAGGGGCTATTTGAAAAACCAACAATGATGAACAATGTTGAAACTTTCTACGACATAGCTAGAACATTAGATGACAATTGGGATTTCAGTAGATTTACAGGAATCTTTGGCGACGGTTTCTCTTCAAATTTTGGCAAACAAAAAGTTGTTGTAAGACATAAAAACGAAGACAGCATATATGACATATTAAAAAACAGTAATCTTTTACCGGACTTTGATTTTTATGTTCAGGTGGGTGGTAGTGCCAGTGGCCCGGTTTATGATGGTAAACAAATAAAGGACAATGTCATAACCGGTTGCGGATCTATAGAGATATTTGACAAAAATAAAAGAAATTTCTTAACATTTCTACAGAGATTGGGAAACTTTTATGAAAAAGAATCCTGCGGTAAGTGTATGGGACATAAATTTGCCACGGAATTCAACGAGTTGGTTAAAACGTTCAAAACTGAAAAAGAGGCTGTAGATAATATACAAAATATGCTGGTTAATGTAAACAATATGAATAAAAAAACGTTCTGTAAATTATGCAAAAGCCTAAAAACGCCGTTTATAACCTACTGTAAAAACATTTTAAATATTAACGTTGAGGAATAGTTAAAAAACATAGATAAAAAAATAAAGGGAGTAAAAATTACTCCCTTTATTTTTTTGTTTCATTAAATCTGCAAACTAGAATCCAAATCTTACACCAGCATATATGTCGTGTGCGTGTTTATCAATGTTTTTACCACTTTTAAATTTTACTTCACCCATATCAACATATCTATAACCAACGTCAAGATTAACTACATTAAATAGAGAAAAATTTGTACCTAAACCAGCAGACCATGTAAAACTATTACTTTTATCTATATTTGAAGAGCCAGTAAATTTAGTGTTACCAATTCCACCATTAACATAAAACTTAAAAAACGGCAATTCTAGAAAGTTGTAATATACATTTCCCATTATGTTATGAGCCACAACATCATCCTTTTTTATCAATGATGCAACCTTGGTTGTATCTGGTCTAAATGTATATTCTAACTCCAATCTAAATTTTAACAGTCTTACACCAACATCAGCGGACAAAAAATAGTTTTTATCCTTATTTTTTGTTGTATCACCGGTTGTTTTATTAATATCTTTGTCCTGCATTGTTAAACCACCCTTGAAACCATAATAGGCACCAACGGGAATTATAGCGTGAGCATCAATACTTAACATCAAAAACGATATTAAAAATAAAGCATATTTCTTCATATTTAAAGTTAAAAATTATTCATATGACCCCATAATAAAATATTTTTTTAAAAAAACAACAAACATATATTCAATAAAAACTGAAGGAAATTTTGAAGTGAAAATAAAGAAACAAAGATAATATATAACAAGTCATAATTATAATTATAGTACAAATATTTTTGAAATATCATTACAATAATAGCAGTTATTTTGTAGACCAATTAATATCTATTGAAAAATAAAAAACAGCAATTACACTACAGTCGATAGCACGGCTGTGCTATCTTACTTTTTTATAAACAACGCAATAGAAATTTGTCTAACGAACTAAGAATAAATGATCAAATCAAAGCTAAGGAAATAAGATTGATTGACAGCGAAGGTGATATGCTGGGCATAATGCCAGTGATTAAGGCTATGAGTTTAGCAAGAGAAGCTGGATTAGATCTGGTGGAAATATCGCCAAATTCAGAACCACCAGTTTGTAAAATTACAGATTACGGTAAAATAAGATATCAGGCTCAAAAAAAAGCAGCAGAAGCAAAGAAAAAACAAAAAGTGGTAGAAACAAAGGAAATAAAGCTATCATTAAATATAGCAAAAGGTGATTACGATATAAAGTTGAGACAGGCTAGAAAATTTTTTGAACAGGGAAATAAAGTAAGATTTTCATTTCAATTTAGGGGTAGAGAAATAACACACATCGATATAGTTGAAGATATGAGCAAACAAATAATAGAAGAATTAAGCGATGTATCAAAGGTAGATGTGGAACCAAAAACCGAGGGGAAAAAATTATTTTTTGTTTTAAGTTCAACAGTAAAAAGGTAAGTTTATTAACGTTCACATTGTAGGTAGGATAAATGGATAAATTAGTTGTAGATGGAGGAAGAACGCTTGAAGGTAATGTTCGTATATCTGGTGCCAAAAATGCCTCATTACCAATATTAATGTCAACATTACTAATAGACGGAGACTCAACAGTATTCAACATTCCATCAGTTTCAGATATAACAACGGCTGTAGAATTACTCACACATTTGGGAGCTAAAATAAAAATAGATTCGGTGAATGGTAAAAAAGTATTTAACATCAACACAAAAGTTATAGAAAATCATACCGCACCCTATGAAATAGTTAGTAAAATGAGAGCATCCTTTTGGGTTTTAGGTTCTCTATTGGGAAGATTTGGAGAGGCAAAAGTATCTATGCCCGGTGGCTGCGCTATAGGTTTAAGACCCTGTGACATATACATAAGTGTCCTTGAAAAAATGGGAGTTGATATAAAAATTGAAAACGGCTACGTTATAGCAAAATCAATAGGTAAGAAATTACATGGAGCGGATGTAACACTAAGATTACCGTCAGTTGGAGCCACACACAACACCATCATGGCAGCAGTTTTAGCGGACGGTAAGACAACCATACGTAACGTTGCAAAAGAACCAGAAATAGTTGATTTATCTAACTTTTTAATAACAGCCGGAGCAAAAATAAAAGGAGCTGGAACAGATATAATAGAGATAGATGGTGTTGAAAAACTGCACTCCACAGACTACAAGGTAATAGGTGATAGAATAGAAGCATTTACCTATATGGTGGCCGCGGCCATAACAAAAGGTAAATTGACACTTGATGGGCTTGACTTTTTTGCTGTTTTGGAAAAACCAATAGAAATTTTAAGAAAAATTGGTGTCAGTGTTGATATGATTGAAAACGATAGAGTACAGGTTTATGTGAATAAAAAACTAAAACCTATTGATATAGTTACAGATTTCTATCCAAATTTTCCTACGGATTGCCAAGCTCCCATAATGAGTTTATTGGGAGTTGTGAAAGGAAAATCCACAATAAATGAAACAATTTTTGAAAATAGGTTTATGCATGTTCCAGAATTGAATAGATTGTCAGCAAATATAACCGTTTCCGGAAATGTAGCCACCATAAATGGAATTGAAAGATATTCCGGATCGTCCGTTTCGAGTTCAGATCTGAGAGCCGGTATAGCTTTAGTTTTGGCTGGATTACAGGCAGAAGGCAAGACTATAATCGATAAAATCTATAATATAGAAAGGGGATACGAAAATTTTGTTGATAAACTAAATAACTGCGGAGCAAGTTTAAAGATCATAACCGAATAATAATGTAATGGCTAAATACGTAATTGATAAGGAGTTTGATGATATAAATATTAATGATATAGAGTTTCTTGTTGACAATAAAGTTGCTGAAGGTTTACTGTTGGATTACAAAGTTCAAAATTACAGTAGGACCAATAATGGTAAAAAAGAGTTATTAAAAGATATAACGGCATTTGCCAATTCCAGTGGTGGTGATTTAATTATAGGTGTTGGTGATGATAAATATAACCAAGCAAGTTTCATAAGTGGAATAGAAACAAACAACATAGCAGAAGAAGTTAATAGAATAGAACAAATTGTCTACAGCGGAACTGAACCAAAGTTAAACTCCTTTAAAGTAAAATATCTGAAGTTGGATGATGGAAAGTATATAATAATTGTTAGAGTAGAAGCAAGTCCATTATTTCCGCATATGATTTCTTTTCAAAAAAACAATAGATTTTATATAAGAAAATCAGACAAAAACATTCTACTGGATGCCTATGAATTAAAAAACATATTTCTAAAATCCGAAAATATATTTGAAAACATCAAAAATGAAAACAAAAAGAGAATTAGTAGAATATATTCTGGTGATTCAATTATACCAATAGACGGTGACAGACCAAAAATTTTAATTAATTTTATACCATACCATTCGGTGATTAACGATAAAATTTTCAATTTCAAAAATATAACTTTAGGATTCCCTATACAGAGAATTAACTTTGACGGAATTTTAGGTTATAAAACAAATCAAAATGGCATAAGTAGCTACTGTCAGTTATACAGAAATGGTATATTGGAGTTTGCCTCCACCACCAGTAAAGTTTTCTCAAACATAGAAAATCCATTTAATACCATTGAAAATGTTGACGTTATAAACGCAAACAAAAACGGTTTCGAAGATTACCTAATTAGAAAATGCTCATATTTTTATGATGTATTAAAAAATTTAAATGTTGAATTACCAATTTACATGTTTATCAGTCTAATAGATGTCAATGGCTATAGAATATATTACAAAAATCAAGATAATGTAAAACTTACGAATGCTGTTGATAGAGATTTACTTATATTGCCAGAAATTGAAATTAAATCCAGCAATTTCGACATGAAATCAATTTTAACGGATATCATAAACATGATATGGAATGCCTGCGGCGAGGAAAAATCAGTAAATTTTGATAGTTAGTTGACCAGTTCTTGAATATTTGGAGGCCGGAGACGGAATCGAACCGACGCATGAAAGTTTTGCAGACTCTCGCATTACCACTTTGCTATCCGGCCATTTTCATTTATATTATATATATTCCTTTTTATTTTTCAAGAAAAAATAATATTGATGTATTATTCTTTATAATTATAGTTTTTTCTTGTTATTTTAAATTAAACCTTTATATTATATTTTATAAATAGAGAGGTGCCAGAGTGGTTGATTGGGACAGTCTCGAAAACTGTTATACTCGCAAGGGTATCGAGGGTTCGAATCCCTTCCTCTCTGCCATAAAGTTCATATAATTCAATAAATTGTACTCAACCACGATGATCAAATTAAAGAATATGAAGATAGTAGAAATATACTAAATAACTATTATACAAACAAAAACAACAAATAATTGAAACAATAAAAAAGCTGGTTGATTATACAACCAGCTTATAACCTTTAGCTATAATATAAACTATTGATTACTATTTTCTGCACTATCAGTAGTTTTACCTTCAATTTTACCTTTAATTCTAGCAGATTTACCTCTTAGGTTTCTTAAGTAATACAACTTTCCTCGTCTAACAACACCTTTCTTAACAATTTCAACATTTTCCAACAGTGGTGAATGTAAAAGGTACTTTCTTTCAACACCAACACCATGGCTAATTTTTCTAACTGTTAAAGTGCTGTTAAAATCACTTTTTTGTTTTTCCTTTGCTATAACAACACCCTCGAATACTTGGATTCTGCTGGAATCACCTTCAACTATTCTGTAGCTAACCCTAACCGTATCACCGGGTCTAAAATCTGGAAATTCTTTCTTGGAACTAAGTTCTTGAACTTGTTTCTTATTAAATTCTTCAACTATATTTGTCATATCAACTCCTATTCAACAAATTCTATTATAGCCATAGGTGCGTTATCACCGGATCTAAACCCATACTTCATTATTCTGGTATAACCACCACTTCTATTTTTAAACTTATCAGCTATACTGCTGAACAACTTAGAAACAATATCTTCTTCCCTTAGGGTAGCCAAAGCTATTCTTCTACTGTTTAAATCACCTCTTTTACCAAGAGTAATCATTTTTTCAACGAATGATTTTAACTCCTTTGCCTTTGGTAGAGTTGTAGTAATTCTCTCATTTTTTATCAAAGCATTTGATAAATTCATAAGTAAAGCTTTTCTGTGGGCACTTGTCCTGTTAAGCTTTCTATGTCTCATTCCGTGTCTCATTTATCTCTCCTAGTCTTTCTTCTTTTTTGATGTTTCAGTCAGACCTGCTGGTGGCCAGTTATCCAGTTTCATGTCAAAACCCAAACCTAAAATTTTTAAGTTTTCTTTTAACTCATTCAATGATTTTCTACCGAAATTTGGCAGTTTTAACATATCAACTTCACTTTTTTGAACCAAATCACCTATATACTTAATACCTTCGTTAACTAGGCAATTATACGATCTAACCGATAATTCCATTTCATCTATTTTTTTACACAAATCTGGATTAATAGATGAATCGTCACTTAAATCACTTCTCTTAGTGTTTTCTACCTTAGCAACTTCAAATTTTACAAATACTTCCAACTGTGTTTGTAGAATCTTTGCAGCTATGCCAACAGCATCCTCTGGACTTACTGTTCCATTTGTTTCAACTTCTAAGATCAGTTTATCATAGTCAGTTTGTTGTCCTATTCTGGCATTTTCAACTGTAAAAGATACCTTTTTAACAGGGTTATATAGAGCATCAAGATAGATTACTGAAATTTCTCTTGTGTCGTTTTCTTTTTCTTTATCCTCTGTTAATGAATATCCCATACCATATTCAACGTTCATCTCAACATCAAGATTTACGTTATCCTTTTCAATATTACAAATTATCAAATCAGGATTTAAAATCTCAACATCTTTTGATAAAACTATATCTCTAGCATAAACTGGACCTTTTTTATTTAGTTTTAATTTTAATACAGCTGGTGACGGTGTTGCTTTGCTTATAATTAAAGACTTTATGTTCATTATTATATCAGCAACATCTTCTCTTACACCATCTATAGTGCTATATTCATGTAAAACTCCGTCAAACTTAACTGATGTAACAGCAAAACCTCTTATGGATGACAGTAAAACCCTTCTTAAAGAATTACCCAAAGTTGTTCCATAACCCCCTTCCAATGGTTCAACAGTTATGGTTGCTTTAGTTTTTGACTTATCCTTATATTCAACATCAATTGAATTAGGAAATATAACCTCTTTCCAATTTTCTTGTAAAACAGTCATTTCTATTACCAGTCTTTATTAAACTAATTCCTTCTTCTTTTTGGAGGTCTACAACCATTGTGTGGATAGTAAGTATCATCTGTTATTGACAAAACTGCCACATCATTACTTTGTAAAGCTCTTAAAGCTGATTCTCTACCAACACCAGCACCTCTAATTATAACGTTTGCCGTCTGAAAACCATACTCTTTTGCCTTTTCAACAGCATTTGATGCAACCATTTGTGCAGCATATGGAGTTGATTTTCTTGAACCTTTAAAACCCATTTTACCAGAAGACGACCAAGCGATAACATTACCTTGTGTATCTGATATGGAAACTATCGTATTATTAAAGGTAGCTAAAATATTAACTGTCCCAACAACTATATTTCTTCTTTTTTTACTAGCTGTTGTGGTCTTTTTTGCAGTAGTCTTATTTTCTTTTGCCATAATTTACTCCTTACTTCTTCTTAGCTGCTATTGGAACTCTCTTGCCTCTTTTTGTCTTGGCATTATTATGAGTTCTTTGACCTCTTACAGGTAACTTTTTAACGTGTCTAACTCCTCTATTACAACCCAAATCTATAAGTCTTTTTATATCGGAATGAACTTTTCTTCTTAAATCACCCTCAACTAAGCCCACTTCACCTGGATGTTCTTCACTTTCAGCAGCCTGTTTATTTATCAGGTCTCTAACCTTTGATAAAACATCTTCAGGAACTTCGTTTGTTCTCAGTTGTTTATCAATATTAAGAGTGTCGCATATTTTTTCCGCTCTACTCCTACCTATACCGTAAACATACGTCAAAGCGATAACAAATCTTTTATTCGTAGGTATATTTACACCCGCTATTCTAGCCAAATCTTACCTCTTATCTTTGTTAATATTTTTAATTATTTTATCTATATCTTGACTGATATTTTCTATATTTTTTACAGCATCTATAAAATAAATCAAGTTTTTTTTGTCATAATACTCTATTATTCTATTAGACATATCTTCATAAATATCAAATCTTTTATTTATAGCGTTAATGTCCGTGTCATCGCTTCTAACAGAAAACTCAGTTGATCCACAGACATCACAAACTCCCTCAACTTTTGTATTACTGAAAAACTTGTTGTATACAGCTTTACACTTTTTACACTCAAATCTTCCGGAAGTTCGTTTAATCACTATATCTCTAGGAATATTCAAAACTAAAACCGCGTCCATAGACAATTTTTTACTTTTCAAATATTCCTCAAAATCAATGGCTTGTTCAATTGTTCTGGGAAAACCATCCAAAATAAAACCATTCTTACAGTCTTCACTTTCCAATCGATCGTATAAAATCCTAGTCATAATATCGAACGGTACCAATTTACCATTTGATATTAGACTATTAATTTCATTACCAAGCTCATCTCCAACGGTTATCCTTTCTCTCAATAAAACACCCGTCGATATGACAGGTATATTATAATTTTGAGAAATTATCTTGGCTTGGGTTCCTTTTCCAGATCCAGCAGGACCCATCAATATAAGTCTTATCGACAATTTATCTAACCCTCACTCTTCTTCTTTTGTTAACACTATTATATTTATCTGAAAATGCATATGACTGGAATTGCGTTATCAGATCTATCATAGTACTAACAATAATCAGTAAACTTGTACCACCAATGGTTAAATTGATGGAATAAACCCTAAATAATATGTCTGGTATAATGCAGACAAAAATTAGGTAAATTGAACCAACTAAATTTAGCTTGTTGATGATATCGTCAAAGTACTCCGTTGTGTTTTTACCGGGCCTTATACCAGCTATAAAACAGTTGCTCTTTTTTAAATTATCCGCCAATTCCTCCGTATCAAAAACGATTGAAGAATAAAAGAACGAAAAGAATACAACCCCAACAGAAAATAATATCACGTACAAAACACTACCTCTCTGGAAGTAGGTCGACATTTTAGAGGCTAATTCGGCATTAAAAAACTGTGTTATCACCAGCGGAAACGTTATTATTGAACTGGCAAATATCGGTGGTATAACACCGGAAATATTTATCTTTAACGGAATGTAGGAATTATCCCCAGCACCCTTCATTAAAGCTCTATTCGGATATTGTATCTTTATGTTCCTTGTGGCCTTTTCCACGTATATAACAAAGGAAATCAATAATACAAATGAAATAATTAAAGCCACAACAAAACCTATAGAATACATACCTGACTTTGACAACTGCAGTATATTAACAAAATTAGTAGGTAATTCTGCTATTATACCAACAGCTATCAATATAGATATTCCGTTTCCAATTCCTTGATGTGTTATCTTGTCACCAAGCCACATCAAAAACATTGTACTACCAAGCAAACTAAAAACAGTTGTCCATAAAAATATTTTAGAACTACTTATAAAAGCTGAATGTTCCAGATTAAAAAAAGCATAATATATTCCTACGGATTGAAAAAAACCAAGTACTAAAGTTAAATACTTTGTGTATTGATTTAACTTTCTTCTACCAGCTTCGCCTTCCTTTCCCAATTCACCAATACTTTTATATATGGACCCCAACAGCTGTATTATAATGGAGGCAGTAATGTATGGCATTATATTTAGCGCAAATATACTCATCCTCTGAAACGCACCACCGGAGAACATATTTATCATGTTAAATATAGAGTTGGAACTACTGTTAAAATAATCACTTATTATTTTTGTGTCAATTCCAGGTAACGGAATGAATGTTCCAATCCTATATATAACAAGAATCAGTAAGGTAAATAAAATTCTATTTTTTAATTCAGAACTCATTTTTAGCCTATTTTAAATATTTGTTAGCATCTTTTGAAGCTTTATCTGCTTCAATTTTAAAATCAACATTAACAGGTTTTTTGCCCATTATTATTTTTACCAACTCATTCTTCTTTATAATTTTCTTTTTAGTAAGAATGTCCTTAGTAATAACCTCACTTTTATTTAAAGTTCCACTATCAAATAAATTCATTATTGTATCGGTAGTCAAAACCTTGTATTGTGTTTTAAATATATTTGTGAATCCTCTCTTTGGAAGTCTCATGTACAACTTGGTTTGTCCACCTTCGAATCCATTAATGGATGCTCCACTTCTGGCCTTTTGACCCTTATGTCCTCTACCTGAAGTTTTACCTTTACCAGAACCTATACCTCTTCCGAGTCTTTTTTTGTCTTGGTTTGCTATTGATGGTAATTCATTTAATTTCATATCTCTCCTATTTTAAATTAACTTTAACCAAATGAGAAACTTTTAGCAACATACCATAAATATCAGCGGTACATTTTAATTCAACAGTTGAACCTATACCTCTAAGTCCTAGACCTTTTAAAGTTCCCTGTTGTTCTTTAGATCTACCAAATTTACTACCAGTCTGTTCTACAACTATAGTTTTGTTTTCTAGATCATTGAATTTTAATAGCATATTTACTCCTCAACAGCGTTGTTTTTATTATCTTCTTCAGGAGCGTTGTTAGCATCTTGACCTTCAACGTTAACATCAACATTACCGTTGTTACTAACAACATTTCTTCTTTTAACAATTTCACTAACATGTTTAGATCTTCTATCTGCAACATTTTTTGGAGAGTTCATACTCTTCAGTGCATCAAAAGTAGCCAAAATCATGTTGTAAGGATTGTTTGTTCCAATGGATTTCGAAACTATATCCTGAACACCCAAACACTCAAAAACTGCTCGCATAGGACCACCGGAAATTATACCTGTACCAGCAGGAGCTGGTCTCAACACAACATGACCTCTACCGTGTTTACCTTCACATTCGTGGTGCAGTGTTCTTGCTTCCTTCAGTGGAACCTTTATCATTGCTTTTTTAGCATTTTCCAATGCTTTGTTACGAGCATCTGCTACTTCTCTTGCCTTTCCTGCTCCGAAGCCAACTCTACCTTTTCCGTCTCCAACCACAACTATAGCAGCAAAAGACAGTCTGCTACCTCCGGTTGTAGTTTTCGAAACTTTATTTACACAGACTAGCCTCTCTATTATATTTACAGTTTCTTTATTATTCTTATACATAGAATCTACCCTTTATTCAATTAAAATTCTAAACCATTTTCTCTTGCGGAATCTGCTAGTGCCTTAACTCTTCCGATGTACAGATATGGACCTTTGTTAAAAGCAACCTGATTGATTTTTTGTTCCAGTGCCTTTTTAGCAATCTCTTTTCCAACCATTTCTGCAATTTCTATTCCGCTTTTTTTGCTCAAATCTTTGGCGGTAAACACTTCGTCTTTTGAAGAAGTGGAAACCAAAACATTACCATCCAAATCAACTATTTGAGCATAAATATTTTTATTACTCTTAAAAACATTTAAAATAGGTCTCTTGTTTTTGTTATTGGTCTTAATTCTATAAGAATTTCTTTTTTTTCTTCTGTCTAACAATTCTTTATTCATATTGCTACCTATTTCTTTTTACCTTCTTTTCTCAAAATCCATTGACCTTGATATTTTATACCTTTACCTTTATATGGTTCTGTTGTTCTGAAAGATATAATTCTTGATGCGAATGTACCAACCTTTTCTTTGTCAACACCTTGTATATTTATCAAGTTAGGTTTTTCAGGAGTAACTGTTATTCCCTCTGGAATCTTCATAACTATATCGTGACTATAGCCCAGATTCAGCACCAAAAATGATTTAGAAACATCAGCTTTATAACCAACACCATTGTATTCCAAAACCACCTTATATCCTTCCGTTAAACCCTTAACTATATTGAATATATTACTTCTATGTAGTCCACAAAATCTTGTGGTGTCCGCATCGCTATTTTCTTTAACTAAAATTTCCTTTCCATCAAACGAAACATCAACTTTAGTACCAAAATCATAACTTCTACTTTGGTTTCCCTTCGAGATAGTTATAATTGTGTCTTCTATTTTAACCTTTATATCACCACTAACTTTAATTGGTAATTTTCCTATTCTACTAACCATAAAAACTCCAATTAAAATATTTTTAATAATAATTCACCACCAACATTTAGATGTTTAGCATCATAGTCGGTAATAACTCCCTTTGGAGTAGATAAAATAACAACACCTAAACCATTGTATACAACTGGTATATTTTCAACCTTTGAATATACACGTCTTCCTGGTTTTGATATAACTTCAATATCCTTTATAACCGGCTGTAGACCAGTGTAGGATAATGTAATCTCTATCACATCAAAACTGCCGTTATTTTCCACAACATAGTCCTGTATAAAACCATCTTTTTTAAGTATATCCAATATACTCAATTTTAGTTTAGAACTTGGAGTAACAACTTTTTCTTTTCTAGCCATCTGTCCGTTTTTTAGACAGGTAACCAATTGAGATACTGCGTGATTTGTCATATTACACCTACCAACTTGATTTTTTTAAACCAGGAATCTTTCCCCAAGAAGCTAATTCTCTCAACATTATTCTGGAAAGCCCAAAATAACGGTGATAAGCTCTTGGTCTACCAGTTAAAGCACATCTATTTCTATATCTAACTCTTGCCGAATTTCTTGGCATTTCAGACAACTTAATCATAGCTGCAACTCTAGCGTCTGGTGTAAGATTAACATCATTCATAGTTTGCTTTAATTTAGCCCTTTTTGAAGCAAACCTCTCAATCTGTTCTTTTCTTTTTTTATTTTTTTCTATTGCACTTACTTTTGCCATATCCTCACTCTTTTATTATTTTAAAGGAAATTTCATTTCTAGTAACAATGCCTTACATTCATCTATGGTTTTAGCGTTTGTTACTATGTTAATATTCATACCTAAAACTTTATAAGCTTTATCTAAATCTATTTCTGGAAAAATAGTATGCTCTTTGATACCAAAACTATAGTGTCCGCTTTGATTAAAGGTTTTACTTGATAAGCCTCTAAAGTCTTTAATTCTTGGTAAAGCTATGTATATCAATTTATCTAAAAAGTTATACATTCTATCACCTCTCAAAGTAACTTTACAAGCTATAGGTGAACCTTCTCTTAATTTAAAACTTGCCACAGATTTTTTGGCATTAACTAAAACAGCCTTCTGACCAGCTATTGCTGACAGTTGCTCCACAACATACTTCAAAAAGTTGCTGTCAACATCGGTACTTTTAAACGCTATATTCAAAGAAACCTTTTGTAGTCTAGGTATTTCTAATTCATTTTTATAACCAAACTTTTTCTTCAAATTTTCTTTTATTGTAGTTTGGTAAATTTCTTTCAAATGAGACATCTTAATCACCTACCTTATTTCCGGTTTTCTTAAAAACTCTAACTTTCTTACCGTCTTCAATTTTAAAACCAACCTTTGCTGGCTTTCCATTCTCGACTAAAGAAACATTAGAAACATGAATAGACTTTTCAATGCTTACTATCTGTCCCGGAGTATTCATTGTTGGCTTCTTGTGCTTTTTAACTACATTTACACCAGCAACAATCACTCTTTCATCCTTAGGACTAACTGATAAAACCTCACCAGTTTTTCCCTTACTCTTTCCGGTCAATACTACTACTGTATCACCTTTTTTAATTTTTGCTGCCATTACAATACCTCAGGTGCTAATGATAAAATCTTAGTAAAATCGCCATTATTTTTTAATTCTCTAGCAACTGGTCCGAACACCCTAGTGCCCACTGGCGTATTGTCTTTATTAACAAGAACGATGGCGTTGTCATCAAATCTTATTGTGCTTCCATCTGCTCTTTGTATTTCCTTTTTGGTTCTAACTATAACACCTCTAGCAACATCACCTTTTTTAACTTTTCCACCGGGTATTGCACTCTGAATAGCTACAACTACAACGTCTGCTATTCCGGTTATCATGTGGTTTGAACCTCCAAGAACTTTTATACATCTAGCTGATTTTGCTCCTGAGTTATCTGCAACATTTAAACTTGTTTCCATTTGTATCATAATTATTCCTCTTTATTATTAGCAATAACCCAAGTTTTTCTCTTTGAAATTGGCTTTGAAGACTTAATAAAAATCTCATCACCAACATTTACAGAATTACCCTCATCATGTATCATGTATTTCTTAGATACCTTTATATATTTTTTATAGGTAGGGTGTAACTTCAATTCAGAAGTCTGACCTACAACAGTTTTATCACCGGCTTTACTAACTACTTTTACTTTTATGTTTTTTACAGCCATTTCTAATCCTGTTTATTGTTCATTTTAGTAAATAGTCTAGCGATATCTTTTCTTGTCTTTTTAAAAACAGAAGTATCCTTCACATCACCACTAGACTTTTTAATTCTTAAAGAAAGTAATTTCTTTTTAGATTTTAGAACTTCATTTTTCAAATTTTCTTTTTCTGTCATCTCTCTTACCTTTCTTTAAATAAGTTTAACAACTTTTGTTTCAAATGGTAGTTTTGTTGCCGCCTTTTTTAAAGCTGCTACGGCTACATCATCTGTAACACCGTCCACTTCAAACAATATTAAGCCAGGCTTAACTCTACACATCCAGTATTCAACTGAACCTTTACCACCACCCATTCTCACACCGAGAGCCTTAGAAGTAACCGGCGTATGTGGGAAAACTCTTATCCACAACTTTCCAGCTCTTTTCATGGTTCTGGTTATACATCGTCTTGCTGCTTCTATTTGGTTAGACTTTAATCTTCCGGCATCCAATGATTTTAAAGCAAAGGAACCAAATGATATGGTAGAACCAGAATTAGCAACACCACATATCCTCTTTCCGCCTTTTTGACAATTTCTATACTTTGTCTTTTTTGGTAATAACATCTTTCCTACACTCTTTAAATTAACAAACCAGTATAAGTATTAGATTTTTTATAATTAAAGTCAATATTTATTTAATAAATACAACCTTATTTTTTATAAATCCAAACTTTTATACCAATAATACCATAAGTACACAAAGCTTCAACGTGTGCATAGTCAACATTTGCTTTCATCGTATGCAGAGGAATGGAACCTTCCTTATAAGTTTCGGATCTGGCGATATCTACACCATTCAATCTACCGGAAACTGTAATTTTCACACCTAAAGCTCCGTACTTAATAACATTTTGAATTGCCTTTTTAACAACTCTCTTAAATGCCGCCCTGTTTTCTATTTGTTTTGCTATTGCTTGTCCAACCAATTCAGCATTTAAGTCAGGTTTTTCAACCTCTACTATTTTTATAGAAAGATCTTTTTCGGACATGTTTTGTTGGATATATTTCTTTATTTTTTCTATATCCGTTCCCTTTTTACCTATGATAACACCAGGTTTTGCGGTCTTTATTAAAACCGTAAGGTGTCCGCCAGTTCTTTCAATTCCAACTTGCGATATGGAGAAATTTTTAAAATTTTTCTCTATATAGTCTTGGATTTTTAAATCTTTTATAAGATTATCTCTGTAGTTTTTGTCATCATGCCAAATAGAACTCCAATTATTGTTTAGGTTTATTCTAAAACCCACTGGATTAACTTTCTGTCCCATACTATTTGTCCTCCTTTTCTGTTAAAACTATTCTGACATGACTGAAAGGTTTTTCAATTCTAGCCCCTCTACCTTTTGCTCTTGCTCTAAATCTCTTCATGATAAAAGCCTTACCGGTATCAACTCTATAAACTATTAGTTTATCAATGTCCATACCGTGATTGTTTTCTGCATTAGTCATAGCAGATTTTAGTAAATCCTTCAGTGCCTTTGCTGATTTCAAGTTGCAGAACGTCAACTGCATCATTGCCTTCTCCACCGGTAATCCAGCAATAGCTCTGGTGATTTTTCCCAATTTAAGGGGACTAACTCGTAAATTTTTCAAATAAGCCTGTGCAAATTTCTTTTCACTCATACTCAACCTATTCTTTATTTCTTATTTTGTACTTTTTTATTGCCGGCATGTCCGTGGAAAGTTCTAGTTGGCGAAAATTCCCCGAACTTGTGTCCCACCATGTCTTCACTAACTAGAACGGACACAAATTTTTTACCGTTGTAAACAGCAAATGTTAAACCAACAAATTGTGGTAAAATTGTGGATCTTCTGGACCAAGTTTTTATCACAGGTTTCTTCGGATCTTTAGCAGCAACATTTGCTTTTTTAATCAAATATCCATCTACAAATGGGATTTTCCAAGCTGATCTTGTCATATTATATTACCTCTTACTTTTATGACGGCTCTTAATAATAAATCTGTTGGTTGGATTACTCTTCTTTCGAGTTCTTCCACCTCTAGCACAAACACCCGTTGGAGAAACTGGAATTCTACCACCTCTTGTTCTACCACCATGTGGGTGATCAACTGGGTTCATAGACTCACCTCTAACACTAGGTCTTTTGCCAAGCCATCTGTTTCTGCCTGCTTTTCCTAATTTTTCATTCTTCTTATCAGGATTACTTACAGTTCCCACGGTTGCCATACAATCCAATGGAAACATTCTTGTTTCACCCGACTGAAGTCTTACTATAGCATAACCATCATCTTTACCAGCCAATTGAGCAAACATTCCAGCACTTCTTACAACTCTTGCTCCTGCTCCAGGTTTGCTTTCTATGTTATGAATGGTTGTACCGATTGGTATAACTGCCAACGGCATAGCATTACCAGGTTTTACATCTGTTAATTTCTTAGATGATAATACTTTATCTCCAACCTTTAGCTTATCTGGAGCAATTATGTATGAAAAAATACCATCCTCATATTTTATCAGTGCAATGTGCGCCGTTCTGTTTGGATCGTATTCGATTCTCTCAACAATTGCAGGTATATCAAACTTATTTCTCTTAAAGTCTATAATTCTATAAGATTGTTTGTGTCCACCACCTCTTCTTCTGACGGTGATTTGACCGGAACTGTTTCTGCCGGCTTTACTTGGTTTAGAAACGGTCAACATTTTTAATGGAGAACCTTTCCATAAACCTTCTTTGCTAACTAATTTTAAGCCACGAGTAGAAGAATTAATAGGTTTAAATTCTTTTATAGCCATTATTTATCCTCCAATTTTGTAAAGTTTATTTCCTGTCCATTTTTTATGGTAACAACAACTTTTTTGGAGGAACTTCTTTTACCTACGGTTCCCTTAAATCTCTTTGTTTTACCTTCGGTGTTAATCATGTTAATTTTTTCCACATCAACACCAAACAGAGTTTCAATTGACTTCTTTATATCTTCCTTTGTTGCTTTCTTCAAAACATTAAAAGAATATTTTCGTTGGTTCAACTGAATATTTGTTTTTTCTGTTACCACTGGTGAAACTATAATATCATAAATATAACCTAACATTATAATACCTCTTTCAGTTTATTCAAATTCTTCTTATCAACCAATAGATAATCAAAATTTAAAATATCATAAACATTTAATGCTTCGGTAACCAAACTTTTATAATTAAACAAGTTTCTCAAGGATAAACTAAAGTTTTTGTAGTCCTCAGCATCGTAGCTAACTAATGCTCTGTTTATATCCTTTTCCTGTAATTTTTTGTTTAATTTATTTGTGCCCAACTCCAAATCTTCCATTCCCTCTATCAGAAGTAATTTGCCTTCTTTTGCTTTACTTCTCAGGACATAACTCAATGCCTTTTTAACAATTTTCTTTGGAATGGAAAAACTGTAATCTCTCTGTTTTGGACCAAAACATGTTACACCACCGACAAACTGAACTGCTCTTTTTCCACCGTGTCTAGCACCACCAGTTCCCTTCTGTCTAACTATTTTTTTTGTGGAACCAGAAATTTCAGATAATAGTTTTGTTCTAGCGGTTCCCAATCTGTCCTTTGCCAGTTGCCATTTAACAACGTATGGAACACATTTTTCACCCTCTATAACATCCAACTCTATGCCGTCTATGTTCTCGAAAGATTCCTGTAAATTATTTAAATTCAAAACTTTTAACTTCATATCCACCTCTTATTTATTTGCTATTTTTATAATAAGATCGGAACCTTTACTGCCGGGAACAGCACCCTTTACACAAATAACACCGTCATTGTTTTCAATACCAACAACCTGTAGATTTTTTACTGTTACTTGTTCTGATCCCATGTGTCCTGCCATGGCTTTACCCTTCATAACCTTACCTTCTCGTCTTCTGTTACCGGTACTACCTATGGATCTATGAGATACTGACACACCGTGTGCCGCTTCCAAACCACTATAATGATGTCTTTTCATTACACCGGCATAACCCTTACCTTTTGAAATTCCGGTTATGTTTAGATTGTCTCCCAACTTGAATTGGTTAAAATCCAAAACATCACCAACATTAAAGTTTTCATCCTTTGAAACTTTGAATGTTTTCATGTGATCGTAAGCTTCAAGATTTTTCTTTTTGTAAAATCCTAAAACTGATTTATTTATTCTCTTTTCAGTTTTTTTATCTTTACCATACGACAAAACTACATGATTAAAATCTTTGTCGTCATAGGTTTTAAAGTCACTTATAAGACCGTCATAAACCTTTATTAAAGTTACCGGCACAACTACACCATTATCAAGATATATTCTACTCATGCCTAACTTTTTTCCTACCATAGCAACCATTATTCATTACCTCCGTTTAGAGAAATTTTAATGTTTACACCCGCTGAAAGATTTAATTTCATTAAAGCTTCAACTGTTTGTGGTGTAGGAATTATTATTAATAGTCTCTTTAAAGATCTGATTTCGTACTGTTCCATGCTTCTTTTGTAAACATGCGGAGATCTTATAACTGTAAACTTTTTTGTGTTTGTAGGAAGTGGAATAGGTCCTACAACCGTTGCCCCTGTTCTTTTGACCGTACCAACTATCTCCTGAACCGCTTGATTCAGAATATTGGTGTCGTACGCTTTCAGGACAATTCTAATTCCCTCTTTTACTGTCATTATACTTCTAATACATATTTATAAAACATAGGCAAAAAGAACCTATATAAATTATATCGAAATGAGAGGTTTATTTCTAAACATCACTATTAAGACGGTGTAATTATAAATTTTGTTTTTATTAAGTCAAGGAAAATTAAGTGTAAAGAAATTGTCTAACATTCATTTAATAATACTTAAATTCTAGACTTGCTACTTATCTACATTATTAATATATTTATATATAGAATAATTTCAGGGTTTAAATGATGTATTATTATTTATATAATAATTTTAATTCCTCTTCTCCTTATCTTCTCTTTTATAATTTAATTTTTAATCCGTCCACTTTAAACCAAGGTTAAAAATCAACACTTTTTTTGATGAATATGTAATATTTATTACTTCTTTTTTTATCCTTATTTAATTCTTATT
>JAFVEQ010000035.1 GCA_017475895.1 Rickettsiales bacterium | reverse complement strand
TTCTTCTTTTATTTCATCTTTCTTTTCTTCTTTTATTTCCTTCTCTTCTTCTATTTTTATATTATTTTTGCTGTCGTTGTTTTGGTTGTTTAGGTTTTTGATGAGTGAAGCACTTTCAAGTAGGGGGTTGGTGTTGAGTGGAGTACTCGCAGATAATTGGTTATTATTGATTAGATTTTGACTGTGGAGCATGTTTGGTTTTTTACTTCCGGTTATACTATTAAGCATGCTTCCCTTCGGATTATTCACGTTGTTTTTGCTACCGAAAACATTGTTGTTACTGTCAGCTAAATTTTCTTCCTTTTCATCAGCTTCCACTATTTGTCCCAAAATTTTAGGAAGTTTATTAATTTCATTATTGATATTTCCATTATCGATTTCATTTTCTTGGTCCAAAAGGTTATTTATATCATTTATATCATTTATAATATTGCTGAGGTCTTCTCTATTGTTTTGAGGTAAATTATTGTTAGGCGATGGGTTAATATTATTGTTTAATTTTCCTTTCGCAGAAACAAACTTAACCATATCCTCAAAGTTTTTTGTTACGTCCGGCATATTAATAACAAAGTTCGTATTTGTTGGTTCATAGGATCTTTTTAAATTATTCTCATTATTGTTTATGTTGTCGTTACTACTAAAAATATTATTATTGATGATATTGGATGTTTTCTTTATTGCTTTAAATAAATTAATGTTGTTTTCATTAATCATGTTGCCATTTAAGTAATTATTGTTGTTTAGCTTTTCGTCGGCTTCAAGTTTATCAAACTGCGAAATAAAGTCCACAAAGTTGTTTTCTTCTAGTTTTGGTAAATTTCCAAAAATTTTTATATTTGTTGGTTTATATTCTGGATTGTTTACATTATTATTGTTAAACTCTTGTTCATTTTTTATCTCCATATTGCTGTCACGATTACTAGCATAGGCTTGACCGAAAGAAGAAAACTTTACATTAACGGTCTTGTTTGCAACGGGAGCACTGACATCTACGAAGAATAGTGTCAGGGTCATGAGTGTTTTTGATATAAAATATTTATTCTTGTTATTCACGTTGTTATCCATGTATCGTAGTTATATACTGACATGATAGCATAAAAATTATTAAGTATCAAAATAAAACAATATATTCACTAATATGAGATTATATATGTATAAAAATGATATTTAATACACTTTTTATAGGATATATTTGTATAATTTGTATTAATATGTTACAACATTTATTGCATTCTTATTAATTATTATAATCATAATGCAAACGTAAACTTTATTCTCTTGACATTTATAAAAAAACATGTACCATCACTAATGAAAAATGGCGAAGTAGCTCAGCTGGTTAGAGCGTCGGAATCATAATCCGCAGGTCGAGGGTTCGAGCCCCCCCTTCGCTACCAGGATTCTTAGGTTAAGTTTTTTGATAATTTTTCCATCAAAATCCGTCAGCTTTTTTTTGGAATCGATGCATATATTTCAAATAGTGCAGATCTGGAGCATCATATGAACTGTGGTGCAAAGATATGACAAATATAAATATATCTTGCAAAAAGCGTTATATGTTTTATAATGATGTATGTTGAGTTATAGGAATTAAATGACTCTTTGATTTCTAAATCTCTGTAAATGATGATAAATTGTATATCGAGTTAAAATGGAAGAAGTAAAAAAAAAAATGTTTTAAAAACTAATGCCAAGATACCAAAAGTATCGGTATTAACCCCAATTTACAATACAAACCCTAAATATTTACGTGAGTGCATTGAATCTATATTAAACCAGACATATACTGATTTTGAATTTATAATCTTAAACGATAGCCCAGATAATACCGAAATTGAAAAAATTGTTAAATCATACAAAGACCAGCGCATAAGATATTATAAAAATGAAAAAAATATGGGTATATCGGACTCTCGCAATATATTGATTGACCTAGCTAAAGGTGAATATTTAGCTATATTTGACCATGATGACATTTCTCTTCCAACCCGCCTAGAGCAAGAAGTAGAAATACTAGATATGCACCCAGAAATTGGTGTTGTATCAGGTCAACTTCATCGTTTTCCAAAAGAAAGCTATTCTTTCCATCCCGAAAACAATATTCAGATTAAATTTACCTTAATGTACTCCAATGTTATCGCTCATACTGCAGCAATGTTTCGTAAATCTGTTTTGATTGACAACAATATCAGATATGAAAAGAATTTTTCACCGGCGGAAGATTATAGAATGGTGTTAAGACTTATTCCCTATACAATGTTTTATAATATACAAGCTGTCCTTGTAAATTATCGAGATGAAGAAACAAATACAACACATACAAACTGGGATAAAATGGTCAATGCGGATGCTATTTGCAGATGTTATGCTGCAAAAGAATACCCTTATTTATACCAAGCGGTTCAAAATAGTAGTATTCATAACACGACACAATGGGTTAGGTTATTTGACTTAATTCCTTTTATAAAAATCAAGATAAAATCAAACAAAAGGAAATATTATCTCTTCGGTTTTATTCCTTTTTTATCAATAAAGAGTAAGTCCAAATGAATAATATTTATAAGTTGATTGATAAAAAAACAGTTATTTCTTTCGATATATTCGATACGTTGCTTTTGCGTCCGTTCGTTAAACCGGCGGATTTATTTACATATATAGAACAAATTACAAAAAAGAACGACTTTGCCTATGCTAGACAGAACGCGGAAACTGTTTTTTATAATAAATTCGGCTACTCAAAAGAAGCAAATATAGAAGATATATATTCAGTAATGCCTGACGAATACGCAGAATTAAAAGATTTAGAATTAAATTTAGAATCAACGGGTCTAAAAATAAATCAGGAAGTGAAAAAGATATATGATTATGCCGTAGAAAAAGGGAAAACTATAATAATCGCTTCTGATATGTATTTACCCTCGGATTTTATAGAATCTGTTCTGAAGTCTAATGGTATAACCAAATATAAAAAACTTTATCTTTCCAACCAAATAAATAAAAGGAAAAATAGGGGCGATATGTATGATTATATTATTGATGATTTAAAAATCGCACCAACACAAATTTTGCATATTGGTGATAATAAAAAATCTGATTTTGAGCAGGCTAAAAAACGTAAGATAACGCCTTATTTATACGTTAAAGTAATTGATAGATTTCTAAATACTGCGCCTAGGTGGTTTAAGAAATTCTATGAGGCTTATAAAAATCATATTTTCGTATCTATCCTAACCGCCTTAATATCACAGAAAAAGCAAAATAAAGATTACTGGTATAATTTCGGATATGATATTGCAGGAGCAGTAGTTTATTCATATACTCGCTGGATTTATAATATAGCAAACGAAGAAAATATCAGAAATGTTCTATTTGTTGCTCGTGATGGGTATATTGCTCAAAAAGTATTTAATATATTTAACACCGATAATATTAAAACGCATTATGTTTATGCACCAAGAATATTAAATTACACAGCAAACCTTGATTATGATCCTAAATTACCAGAGCAACCGAGAATAGTTTGCGAATATTTTAAGCAAAATACCGGTAAATTATCCCCTCAACAGTTTATAGAGAATAATATCGATAAATTTAAGAAATTATCGGCTCAAGAAAAGAAAAATACTGGTTATTCCGAATATATCAAGAACATGGTTGGAAACGATAAAATAGTTGGCGTTGTTGATACAATAAGCGGACAATTATCCGGACAAAAGTTAATAGAAAAAGAATCCGGTATTAAAACTCACGGTTTCTATATGATGACAATTCCTGGTAGATCGGTCCTTAATGAAATGAAGCATTCAGATTATTACAAAGGGTCATTACGCGATGTTTTATCTCAAAATAAAAAATGTGATATTATCGAACTTATATTTTCTGCACATGAAAACCCGATAGTTACATTATATAAACAAAAACCGGTATATAAAGAAAAAATATCTGCGTTTGAGCAAATGCGTCAAAAAATCCATACAAGAATGGAAGAAGGTATTTTAGATTTTGCAAATGATATAAATAATCGCTTAGCCGGTAAAGGTGTTAACATAGAAGACTATTGTATTTTAGACTTACTAAACCAATATGTAAAATATCCGGCAAAAGAAGATATCAGGGCTATGTTTGATGTAACTGTTTCTCCTTATGCAGATAATAGTTTATATGTACCTTTATTTTCTGCACCAATTTCATTTTGGAAAATATGGGAAACAAAGAAACTTTTATGGAATACACCATTACAAGAATTCTTTCTTGTTCTATTAAATCCTATCAAAATCAAGATGCGTGGTTTGAAAAAATTGTCTATCGTATTCTTTCCGGCATTAAAACACAGTATATTCAGCATTTCAATTTTCAATAGATATGGTATTTCAATAGGAGATGTTCAAAATGTCAGATAAGCATTACCTAAACGTTGTTTTGACGGGAGATGAAAATTATGTAATGCCGATGGGCGTTGCCATGTTTTCTATCGTTAAGAATCTAAATCCGAATTATATTGCTCGTTTCTTCTTGCTTGTTTCCGGCTGGGCGGAAAAGCAAGAACAAGAAATCAGACAAGTTAATAACTGCGAAATAAATATTATCCATGTAGAACAATATCTACATTATTTTAAGTCGGCAGATGTTAAGAAAATGAAGCTCGACTATATAAAAAATTTAACACCATATTACAGATTGCTTATACCAAAGATTTTACCAAATGATGTTGATAAGGCATTTTATTTTGATGCTGATATGGTGGCGGATGTGGATTTATCATCAATATATGATACAGTTAATGAAAAAACATTATTATCAGCTGTTATAGAATTAGTGGCTAACACATATAGACAAACTGTTTTAAGTCATCTATCGGAATGGCGTGAATTTTCAAAATTTAATAAAGACCATAACGAAGCACCATATTTTAACGCGGGCTTCTTTTTGATGAATATTTCTATGGCCAGAGAATTAAAAATTTTTGATGATTTTATGGCTTTCTTAAAAAAACATCCCAACCCACCATACGCGGACCAAGATACCCTTAATGCTGTATGCGGTCAAAAATATGCTGATCGAATGGTGTATTTAGACCCTTCATGGAATGTATTCTGTGATATGAATTATAATGTAGATTTATATTTTAAAGCAGCATACTCATATTATTTAATTCGCCAAAGTTTTGCAAATCCACGTATATACCATTATGCTGGAGCAAATAAACCTTGGATAAATAAAGAAGTTCTTTATTACTGGAGTGTCTGGAATAATTATTTTGAAATATCTCCATTTTGCAAAAAGGCTTGGAATGAACCAGAACGTCTCGATAAATATTGGTTGTTTTTCTGTGGTATTCCATTAGTTCGTATCAAAAAAACTCAAGACTGTTCTACACTAAAGGTATATTTATTTAGTTTTCTACCGTTATTCAAGAAATACCCCAAGACGCTGAAGATATATCTATTGGCTATACCTTTTATTGAATACAACAAATTACGTATAAAGCTGTTTGGTATTCCGATTATCAATATAAAATTATTCCAAATATGACAGATTATAGAAATGGAAATTATTGTGTATTTTACGTTTCAGAACCTTATAACGGTGGAAATTTAGGAGTGAATACCAGTCCTGATTTTGCAGTATACCGCATGTTGCAAGCATTGAAGGACAATGATTCAATAGTTAAAACGGCTGGAAAAAGCGGTAATTATTAGTATTAAATATAGAGAATGGATATGAAAAAATTTTTTGCAAGTATTTTGTGTGGCTTTATACCCTCAAAAGAAAAAAGGCAAGTAATTAGAAAAGTTTTGTTAAATAAATGTGTACCGCCTCAAGAACCTCAAAATACTTATCTCATAGATTATAGAGATGATATGGCTTTTATAAATCAAGGAATTTATTGTAATGAATCTTATATAAAACTATCAAATAATGTTTTATTACAAAAATGTATGAATATTTATGAAGGAACTATTATAGGGTGATATACATATTTAGGCGATTATACAACGGTCGATAGATTAGTATCTATTGGAAAATATTGCAGCATAGCAGACCATGTTCTTATTGGTGCCACTAGACATCCTACAGATTGGTTATCAACCTCTCCATTTCAATACGATGAATGGTTAGATAGTGATGCAAAAAAATTAAGTTGGGAAATCGGGAAGAAAACTATTATTGGTAACGACGTATGGATAGGATCAAAAGCAATCATCCAAACAGGTATAACAGTGGGAGACGGAGCAATTATTGGTAGTGGGGCTGTTGTAACAAGAGATGTTCCTCCTTATGCTATCGTAGCCGGTGTTCCTGCAAAAATTATAAGATATAGGTTTAGTCAAGATATAATCGAACAATCATTGAACATTTGTTGGTGGAATTTACCACATGAGGAAATTCGTAAACTTCCATTTAACAATATAAATAAATGTTTGGAGTTGTTAAAATAAGTTTATTTGTAAAGAAATGTTTATTTTTTATTGAAAAACTCCACCGCTTTTTTTAGCATCTCCTTAAATACTTCTTCAACATTTTTATCGTTTACATCAAGTTTTATACATCTGTTTTGTTCTGTTTTGTAAACATAATTAAAACCTTCTCTAACTCGCCTGTGAAAATCAAGCTTCATATCTTCGTATCTGTTTTTTTCGCCTCTGATGTCCGTCCTGTTTAATCCTTCCATCACATCTAAATCCAAAATAATTGTTAAATCTGGCTTAAAATCGTCTAGGACGATTTTTCTAATGGTTTCTATCTTATTTATCGGCAACTGATGACCAAACCCTTGATATGCCAATGTAGAATCCAGATATCTGTCGGAAACTACAGTAATTCCCCGTGCTAAAAGTGGTTTTATTTTCTTTTCGGTGTGAACCTTTCTTGAAGCGTACATCAACAATAATTCAGTTATTCCATCCCATTTATCAGCACTTCCTCTGATGAGTAGATTTCTTATTTCCTCGGCGTCGGGGCAACCACCCGGTTCCCTGCTCCACTCTGCTTTTATTCCATTTTTATTCAAATATTCAACAAAGTGTTTTGATTGTGTGCTTTTTCCGGCACCCTCTCCTCCTTCAAATGTTATGAATTTACCTGCTAAACAACTGATATCCATTTATTTTAATCCCTTTATTAATTTTTTATATTCATTAGCATAATCGCAATAGTAAGTGTTATTCATTTCATCATCAACAATTGCTGATAACAAAACTGTAACCTCCTCTTCCTTATCATCGGAATTATAAATTTCCTCCAATAAAAATTCAAACAATTCTTTTAGATTATTATATTTTGGTGTATCTGTCCTGCTGTAAACTTTTGTTAAATCTAATAAACCACAGACATCAACAAAAAATGTATTTTTACTTTTTTTTGTAAGATACTTTAAGTGTGATAATTCATCGTGTTGTTTATCGTTTACTAGAAAAATTGTGTATATGTTGTTGTAAATGTCAAATGGTGTGTAGAGTATTTTTTCTGTGGTGGCACCCACGTTGTTTATAAATTTTATATTATCCACCTGCCCTACAAACTCTAGACAATTTGTTACACCATTGAAGTTTTTTACGGTTTCGTTTATGGTTTCCACATCAATGTTACTTTCAATTGCTACAACAGAGGAACAAAGCAAAGATGTTTTTTGTATATCGCCTATGAAAGCATCATTGGCGGTTATATCATAGGATTCATTGTTTTCAACAAAATAGTTGTACAAAGTACCATTTATGTATGAAAAACCATTATTTAACATTTTGTTGATGGATATGGGAATTATTCTAGAATTATTATCGTTGTTTTTGTACAGATCTTCATATATACTATAGACTGTGTCATCATCAATATTCAAAATTAAAATACTACCTCTATCGTTATTTATTAGATATTTTTTAAACGAATCTATATAATCTTTATTATCTAAACAGAAATCACAGTCTAAAATTGCCAACACATCAAAGGCGTCTTTTTTTAGATACTTCATTTTATGACTTTGTAGAGCGCTGAAGCATATGACGTCTTCAAAGTTTATGTTTGTGCTGTGACTATCATCTTCAACGTTTTCATTGATATTATTGTTTGAAAAATCAATATTTTTCACACCTGCATTGTCAAAGATATTATTTAAAATTGATGCTGTTATGAAATTATAGTTTGAGCCAATTATTCCGATGTATTTATTTCGTTGAAACAGCATTGAAACAAATTCAATATCTAAATATACTTTGCTTGCTACATTGTCTAGTCTGGCTAAAAGTACCTCCAGTTTGTCCTTTTCCATTAAAATATTTTTTGCTAAAACGATGTATTCGAATGAATTGAAGTTTATTTTGTCGAGATCAACAATATCAAATGCCTTGCCGTTTGTGAAACTGATGTTTTCTAGTGTTTCATCATAGTCTCCGGCAACTACAGTAATTTCATTATCGACTAAGTAATTAATTAAAGCTAAACTGATGTTGTTTATACCCAAAATAAGTATTTTGCTGTCTTGTTTTTCTATAGTATCTAGTAACATTTAATTTAATAGTTTATTAATAAAATCATCCAACTCATCCATGGAACTAAAGTTTATTTTTATATTACCCTTGTTTGTGCTTTTGTTAAAGTTTATTTTACAGTCAAAACCAGCTTTTTTAAGTAAATTGATTTTGTCTTTGCAATCCGCCTTATCCGGTTTATTCTTTTTGTTTATGTTATAGATATTTTTTTCATCTTTAACAAGTTTTTCAACCTCCCTAACACTCAAATTATTGTCAACTATATAGTCTATTATATCATTTACAAAATTACAGTTTATAAGTGCTCTTGCATGACCCATTTCCAGTTTCCCATCTATTAAATATTTTTGTACAACATCTGGCAAATTTAATAATCTTAAAAGGTTAGCAATGTGACTTCTACTTTTACCAACTTTATTTGATATGTCCTGCTGAGTGTAATTGTATTTGTTTATTAGGTCCATATAGGCGTTTGCCTCTTCGATGGGATTTAGATTTTCCCTTTGTATGTTTTCAATTATACTTAAATTGAACGATTTTTCGTCATCAAAATCTTTTATCAAAACCGGTACGGTTTTTAAGCCGGCAATCTTTGCGGCCCTAAATCTTCTTTCACCGGCGATTATTTCATATTTATTATCTTCCATTTTTCTAACCAACAGCGGTTGTAGAATACCATATTTTTTTACAGATTCCACCAATTCGTTTAGAGTATCATCATTAAATCTTTTTCTTGGTTGTCCTTTGTTTGCAACAATTGAATTTATATTTAATTCGTTTTTGTTGCCTTCGATTATGGAAAACTTTTTATCTCCCAGTAGTGATGATAAACCTTTTCCTAATCTTTTGTTTTCATTTTTTTCACTCATAAACACCTCTATAGTCGTTTAATCATTTCTTTTACAAAGTTAATATATGCAACGGATCCAGAACAATTTTGATCGTAAATTATTGTTGGTATGCCAAAGGATGTGGATTCCGTTAATTTTACATTTCTCGGTATGACAGTTTTATATACCAAATCGCCTAGACATTCTCTTACATCCTTTTCCACCTGTTCCGTCAGTTTATTTCTTTTGTCATACATTGTTAACAGAATTCCGTTGATTGTTAATTTTGGATTTATGTTTGTTTTAACTCTCTCTAATGTTTCCAGCAGATGACTTAGTCCCTCCAGAGCAAAAAATTCACATTGTAGAGGTATTAAAACATAGTTACAGCAGGATAGGGCGTTTATGGTGAGAAAGCCTAGAGATGGAGGACAATCTATTATTATGTAGTCATATTTTTTTGTTATTTTATCAATTAAATTTTGTAAAATAAATTCCCTATCTTTTCTATCAAATACTTCAATTTCAAATGCTGACAAGTCTGTATTTGAGGTTAATACATCAAGTTTGTTGACTCTGGTTTTAAATATTATGTCATTTATGTCTAAATTGTTATTTATTAAAACATCATAAATGGTTTTTTCAAATCTTTCACTCATGCCGATGCCAAATCCAGAACTCAGATTACCCTGCGGATCAAAATCTATAACTAAAACCTTCCGGCCGGATACGGCTAGTGCTGTGGCAACATTTAATGTTGTGGTTGTTTTACCAACTCCTCCTTTTTGATTTACTACCGATAATATTTTCATTGTTTCACGTGAAACATTTTTTTATAAGATTATTATAATTAATCTTTTTATATTTTTCAAGAATATATTGACAAGAAAAAAATATTTATTTAAATAGCTACAAAATAATAAGAGTGGTTTAGGCATGTTTAATGTAATTAAAATTGAAGAAACAACATCGACTATGGATTACATAAAAAATTGTGACATAAATACGGTTGTTGTGGCAAATAAACAGACAAGCGGAAGAGGTAAGGGGGACAGACTGTGGATATCGCAAAAGTCAAATAATTTATATATGAGTATCAAGATGGATTCATCAAACAAATCAATTAACTATTCAAATTATTGCTTTTTGTCTGCTGTTGCCATGGTCGAAAGCATAAAGGAATTGGTTGATAAAAATAATAATAAAAAAGATACGGATGTAAACATAAAAATAAAATGGCCAAACGATATACTTTTGAATGATAAGAAAATTTGCGGAATACTTTTAGAACATGATATACAAACACAAATGTTAATAATAGGAATTGGTCTAAATATCGATTATTCACCAAACATAGATGATAAAAATATGATTTTTCGACCAACAGACTTGAAAAAAGAAGGGATTGTTGTGAATAAAGATGAATTAATTGATGTATTTTTGAAATATTTTGATATTTATTCAAATGATATTCAGATTTATGGTTTTAAAAATGTAAGGCAGATTCTTTTAAAATATGCCTATAATTTACACAAAAAAATAACGGTAAAGAACAATAATGTTGAGTTTTCTGGTATTTTCCACGATATAGATGAAAATGGAACGTTAATACTACATGATGAGGGAAGGATAATAAAAATATCATCGGGTGATGTATTTTAATTTTATGTTGCTATAGAAATCTACCATTTAGGAGCCTTAAATTATTTTCTTGAAAAAAAAATATCAATTATTATAATCGGCGTAAATAAAACAATTTTTTATTATTTATGAATTTATTAGAAGGAAAAAAGGGTATTATATTTGGCGTTTTAAACGATAAACCAATAGCATGGGGCATAGCAAAAGAATTAGTTGATAATGGTGCAGAGATTGCCATGACATATTTGGGTGAGTCTGGACAAAAAAGAGTTTTGCCATTGGCAGAAAGACTAAACTGTAAAATAACATTAGATTGTGATGCATCAAAGGATGAAGATTTAGATAAGGTGTTTAATGAATTGGAGAAGAAATGGGGTAAATTGGACTTTGTGGTTCATTCAATCGCTTTTTCGGACAAAAATGAATTAAGAGGACATTTCTACAATACCAGTAGAGATAATTTTAAAAATACTATGGATATATCAGCATATTCATTGGTGGCAATGGCAAAAAGAGCTGTTCCATTGATGGAAAAGGCTGGTGGTGGTTCCATGTTGGCCATGACCTATTATGGATCAGAAAAAGTTATACCACACTATAATGTTATGGGTGTAGCAAAGGCAACATTAGAAGCCTGTGTTAGATATTTGGCAGCAGATTTAGGACCATTAAATATTAGAGTTAATGCCATATCATCTGGTCCAATAAAGACACTTGCTGCTTCCGGAATTGGTGGTTTTAACTATATGTTAAAATACAGTGAATTGAATACACCATTAAGAAGAAATGTAACTCCTGAAGATAATGGTAAAGCCGCTTTATACCTATTGAGTGACTTGGGACAAAATGTTAGTGGTGAAGTTTTACACGTTGATGGTGGTTATCACGTTGTGGGAATGAAAGATCCATTTATTGAGAACATTGAACTTCCGGAAGGATATACGGGAGATTAGTCGATTACTGGTGCGCCCATAGGGACTCGAACCCTAAACCGTCTGGTTCGAAGCCAGATACTCTATCCAGTTGAGCTATAGGCGCACATTCATGTGTATGTTAACATTTTGTATAAAAATGTCAAGAGGTTAAAAAACTTGACATAATCTGAGTATTTGTTTATTTTTATGAGGATTTAAAATGTTGTACTCTATGAATAAAAATATTTTATTGTTGTGCTTACTTTTATTACTATGTTCCTGTGTTTCCAGTAGAGAACACGGATATTATTTTATTGATAAAAATAAGGTCGAAAGTTTCGATGTATACAACTTTACAAAACAAGATTTGATTGATAATGTTGGTTTACCATCGATTGAGCTGGATAAAAATGTATGGCTATACTATTCTTATACAAAGACAGGTTTTAGATTTTTAAAACCAAAAATCAATAGCGAAACCATCGTGATTGTGTATTTTGATGCCAAGGATAATATCGTTAACTTTAATGTCACCAAACGTAGCAACACAAAAAACATTAAAACAAATGTAAGTGATGCGGCCATAAATAAAACAGATGTTAATAGTATTAAAGAAAAAAATAAAACATTACTTCGAATTTTTGACGGTGTTGTAATTTCACCAATACAACAATAAAAATTAGTTTGTACCATGGATACAATATTGCTTGCTACGAAAAATAAAGGAAAAATAAAAGAAATGAGAGACATAATAAAAAATGTAAATATTACGTCTCTGGACGATTTTGATATTGAAGAGCCGAAGGAAACAGGAAGCACTTTTGCCGAAAATTCTTCACTAAAGGCAAAGTATTACGGTGAAAAGTTAAAAATATCAGCTATTGCAGACGATTCTGGATTATGTGTTGATGGATTAAATAACTTTCCTGGTATTTATTCAGCAAGATTCAATAATGGCTGTAAAGATTATAGTTATTCATTTAATGCTTTGGAGTTGCTTTTAAAATACAACAATATTAGGGACTATTCGGCACATTTTGTTTGCAATGTAAGTTTTTATGATTTTAACACAAAAATAACAACATCTTTTGAGGGTGTTGTGAAGGGGAAATTAAAATTTCCACCGTCTGGCAATGGCGGTTTTGGTTATGATCCAATTTTTGTTCCAGACAGTTACTCCAAAACATTTGGAGAAATGTCTGCTGATGAAAAAAATACTATTAGTCATAGAGCTAGAGCCATTAAAAAACTATCTTTGTGGTATCAAAATCGATAAAATACAATAAAAATATAAAACTATTCACAAATAAATATACTAACACATTTTAATTTACATAAAAACTAAAAATACAACTAAAAATATATTTACTATTATTATATATTTTGATATAGTATATCTTTTTAATATATATTTGATAATTATACAAAATTTATGTTTAACAGCAATGTATGTTTATCATTTTGTATAAAATATTATTAAAAAATAGTTGTTTTATTATTTTTATATTTTACTATACAACCAGTAGGAGGTATTTATTATATTACATATAACTGTATAATATGTCGTTTGCCGATGTTATTGTTAATTAATATCTCCGACCGAGTATGCATGGTTATGTGGATATGTGTTTTATTAATGATATAGGGAAAATTGATATGAAATTGGAGTACGTAGTTAAAACTATAATACAAAACTATAAAATAAAAACACAATCAGAATTAACGGAATTATTGTATAGAAAAGGAATAGATACAACACAATCAAATATATCCAGAATACTAAAAAAATTAAATACAATAAAAGTAACTGACGATAATAAACAATCCTATTACGTTATTCAAAGTAAACCACTTGATGTTAATTGTAGAGTAAAATCGTTGGTGAACTGTATTGATCCAAATGTTAATGGTATAATTATCAGAACATACAGTAGTGCTGCTCCTCTCGTGGGTCAGATAATAGGTGAAAGAAAAATTGATGGTATACTATCAACTTTGTGTAGTAATAATACGGTTTTTGTCGTAGTGGAGGATGCTAATTTGATTGATGAAATAATTAACAATTTGAGACTGTTATTTTTGGGAAAAGACGAAAAATAGGGAATTATATTGTGCCTGTAGCTTAGTTTAGTAATGTTGTTTAGATTTGTGATATAATAAAGCTAAAGTGTGCAGTTAATACTATTTGTTTTTCAACTAATGAGTTAATCTCAAAATGTGGCATTCTAGTGTTTTAAATATACAAAAGGACGGTTTTTACTGTTTTCCGTCCTTTTTTAATTCTTTTTAGTTTAATTTACAATCCGTGTTGATTTTTAGTGTGATGTTAATTATGCAATTGTTTGCGAGGTCGGTGAACTAATCGACCAAAATTTTCTTGCATTTAAGAGAATTTAGACATAAACTTAATTATAGAAATGATAGTAATTTTTTAGGTTTATTACTAATACAAAAAGGAGGCAAAATGAAGAAATTTATATTATTGGTATTATTAGGGACAGCGTTGGTTGCAACGTCTGTTCAGGCCAAAACATTAGTTGCTTACTTTACTTTAACGGGTAATACAGAAAACGCTGCTAAAATTGTTGCTGCAACAGTTGGTGCTGACCTTTATAAAATTGAACTTGTTACACCGTATCCATCGGAATATAAAAAACAAACGGAGCTAGCTAAGAAAGAACTAGCTGATGGTACTTTACCACCAATTAAACCATGGCCGGAAAACATTGCTGAATATGATGTTGTGTTTATTGGCTCGCCGATATGGTGGGGTACAATGTCGACGCCAGTACGTACATTCTTGAAAAGTAGTGCATTAGAGGGTAAAACTGTTATTCCTTTTGTCACACATGGTGGTGGCGGAGCCGATAGGTCCTTTACCGATACAGCAAAACTTTGTGAAGGTTGCAAAGTCAACACAAACGGTTGGTCCGGATACAATCGTATGACATTTGGTCTGGAAAAATGGGCTAAAAAGAGTTTAGAAAAAGCTACTAAATAATGCTACATAAATGGATACAACCCATTAGATTTTTAGTGCAGGTCTGTTTTATGGCTGGCCTTGTTGTTCCTTGGCTGCCACATTCCGAAACCGTGGCTGGCTGGCTTTTTTGGACAGTGTTGGTGGTCGGTGTTTTTTTCTGTGGTTGGGTATGTCCCTTTGGGGCTATACAGGATTGGCTGGCGTGGATAGCTCGTAAATTACACCTACCACGCCTACAAATTCATTGGAAATATCAAAGATTTTTACAATTTTCCAGATATATTTGAGCTGCTCTGATATTTTTTATTGGTATTCACTATACTTTTTTAAGTGCTCGATTTTACTTCAATGATAACCTTTTTCACAATATGATAACTTGGACAAGTGGATTAACATTGGTGGTTTTTATGGTGGTTGCCTTATTTATAGATAGGCCATTTTGTAATTACTTTTGTATGAAGGGAGCTATGGATGGGTTAATGAGTATGGTGCGTCCGACCAGTATTAAACGTGATGGTGAGATGTGTGTTCATTGTCATTTGTGTGATAAGGTGTGTCCTATGAACGTGAAGGTTGAACGCGTAAACTTTGTGCGTCACCCGAACTGTATTAACTGTATGAAATGCGTCAGTGCTTGTCCAAAACGATGTTTGGCTCTTCGTCTGATGCGACTGAAAAAACGAAAATTATAAACGGTAGTTTCTATCTTTCTAATCGTTTTTTTATTTCCTCCTCAACCATCTTCAGATTGCTGCTTGTTAAAATTGGAATCAGATTATTAATTTCGTCAGTGGTTTATTTGTCTTTTGTGTGCATTATTAGGAAAACTTAATTATGGAGGTTTTTATGAATAAAACTAGGACGACCATTTGATGTTAAAAGTTTTAAACTTAAGCTATCGGGATACGAAAATGTTATTATATCTATGCTAAACAGAGGGTACACAAGAAATGAAACAGTACGAAAACTCAAAGTGTGTAGGGAAACATCAAGAGAATTTATAGGACAGATCTAAAAAATCTAAGATAATTATAAAATTGTGTTATTGAATTTTAAATAATCAATGGGCATAATACAAACAAGTTATTTATATTTAGTTAAAAGGTACTCTAAATGAAAAACACAGCGAGTATAATTACATTAGCAATATTGTCTCTATTTGTAGGTTTTTTCTTTGGAGAAAGAAGTAATATTCAACAGACTAAAGATATTGTTCATTGTGGGTATAATCAAGATTACTTGAAAGATACTTATACTGACTGGATAAATGAGGCTCTAATTAAGGCTGACAAATATGCAGAAAAGAACCCTATAAAAGTAGTTGGTGTCCGGAGAGTTGTAGAATACAACACAATTCCTGAATTTATGGAAGTGAAATTGTATGAAGATTTTAAGGACAGTAAAGTATGTCAAGCTTCGTTATTAGTAAACTATACGCCAGATGGTGAGAAAGAAACATTAGAGGAAATAACTGTAAGGTTTCAAAAAATAGCAACAGTCCCAAATGAAGAAGGTTTAATTTTAAACGATATTAGATCTTCAGGATACGATGTAAAAGAAATGTCAGAACAGGCTGTTGAATTTTTTAAGAAGCACAATGACGGTAAAAAATAATATTTAAGGAACTAATTATGGAACTTGGTAAAATTAAGGTTGTAAAAGATTTACGAAGTGTTTGGAAAAACGAGTCAAATGACTTTACAAAATGGCTTGCAAGAGAAGAAAACATAAATCTTCTCGGTGATGAATTGGGCTTATCTCTGCAGGTTCAGGAGACAGAAGCTGGTGTTGGCAGTTACCGGTTGGATATTTTAGCTTCAGAAACCTCTGATGAAAATGAAGTTCCGGTGATTATTGAAAACCAGCTTGAAAGTACAAACCACGACCATTTAGGTAAAATTATAACTTATGCCTCTGGCTACGATGCAAAATATATTATTTGGGTAGTACGTGAGGCACGAGAAGAACACATTCAAGCAATAAACTGGCTTAATGAAAATACCCTTGAAAATCGTAATTTTTTCCTTGTTAAAATTGAGTTATGGCAAATTGAAGATTCTTTATTAGCACCTAAGTTTCAGATTATTTGCCGTCCTAATGAATGGGGAAAGACAATTCGCAACAAAAGAACAGCTTCAGAGTTTAGTACCGCACAAATGGTGCATTACAGTATTTGGAGTGATTTTAAAGATTATGCTTTATTACACAAACCTAAATTTAGTTTGAGAACTCCAAGTCAAGAACATTGGTATGATATTACGGTTGGACGTTCCGGCGTTTTTATCGAATTGACAGCGCATTCAAAAGAAAACCTATTGACTTGTAGATTTTATATCCGCAGAGACCATGATCTTTACCATTTTCTTGAGTCGCATAAAAATGAGATAACTCAAAAAATGGGTTTTGAATTAAATTGGGACTGTGTTGAAGACAGGAATGCTTGCTATATTGATACAAGTAAAAAGTTTGATAAACTTTTGAATGGAGAGAAGACCGATAAAGAATGTCTCACTTGGCTCTTCAATATGGCTAGTAAATTTTACGAGGTATTTCCGCAATATCTTAGAAAATATAAATAAGTTACAAACAGCTCGGCAGGTGTCATTTTTACGGGTTATTGTCTAATCTGTGCATGAATCATTGTAAACCATATTTTTTCCATCAATTTGCTGCACAACCTCTAGGTTTTTATCTTTCTAATTGCTTTTTTATTTCCTTCTCAACCATTTTCAGATTGCTACTTGTTAAAATTGGGATTAGATTATTAATTTCATTGGTGGTTTTATCCCACCATTTGAATTTTAACAATAATGCTATCAGTTTTTCATCAAATCTCCTGCGAATAGGTTTAGCAGGGTTACCAACCACAATCGTATAAGGTTCAACATTACTGCCGACCACGCTGTTTGCGCCGATTATTGCTCCGTCTCCTATGTGAACACCAGGTAAAATAGTCACATTCTGCCCAATCCAAACATCATTACCAACAATAGTATCACCTTTTAAGGGCATATCTTTTTGAGCGGGAACGTCTTGCCTAAATCCCTCCATAATATAAAATGGAAATGTCGAAACGGCATTCATTTGATGATTCGCACCGTTCATGATAAATTCCACACCGGCACCAATTTGACAGAATTTTCCGATTATCAATTTATCTCCATTAAAATCATAATGGTGTGTGACGTGTTTTTCAAAATTGATGTCGGCAAAATATGTAAAATCCCCAACAATAATATTTGGATTTTTTATTGTTGGTTTAATATATGTTACCGTTTTGATATTTGGTACTGGGTATATTTTATTTGGATTTGGTTTAATTGTATTTTTCATCTTAGACCTTTTCAAAGCTACCTTGATAGTAAATTACAATATTAAATCAAAATAACAATAAAATTAATTTAACTGATGTGGATCTTTGAATTATCAACCACAGCCGTGATTTCTATTTGGCTTTATTGTGGGTGAATACTAGTAGTGATTAACATGCACCGAATCCGCCAAAAATTCACTCGTGACGTGTATTTATCTTTGGTTGTTTTAATGGCAGTCAATATGTGCAAAGCAATCATAAATCGGCTTGAAATCTGTATTTACTTGTTCCATTAACATCGTTTTTCATGCAAAAATGCAAAATTTTTATTGACATTAAGCTGAAAATATTCTTTACTTCATCAGGATAATTGATGGGGGTTATATGAAACGATTTGCAACAAATATTTTAATAAGAAATAATAGGCTGTCGATGATGCAAAATAGTGGTCTGACTGTGGATTATGAGATTTTAAATGATGGAGATTATTTATTAGAGCTTAAGAAAAAACTTGTTGAAGAGGCGCAAGAGGTTTTTGATTCAAAAAATGTATCAGAATTAAAATCCGAATTAATTGATGTTATGGAAGTACTGGACCATTTGATTGAATTACATTCGTTTAGCAGAACTGAATTAAATACTTTAAAGGAGGAAAAGCAGTTAAAAGTAGGCAAATTTGATAAAAGAATAAAAACACATTATGTTGAAATGCCCGATAATCATAAGGAATTGTCTTATTATCTTTCAAAACCTCAAAAATATCCTCAGATTAAATAAAAAATCTTATTCAGATAGTGGAAAAATCTATCATAACTGTTGTATAATAAAAATATTTAGGTAACAATAAGCTTGTTTTTAGTGAATGCATAGAAGGAGTTTATGTTAGGGGCAATTATTGGTGATATTATAGGTTCAAGATTTGAATGGAATAACATCAAAACGAAGGATTTTGAATTATTTCATCCGTCATGTGATTTTACAGATGATTCTGTTTTAACTATTGCGGTGGCCAAAGCATTATTGACAAGTCGTGAAGATTTCAGTGATTTAACTGACAATACTGTTAAATTTTTGCAGGAATTTGGTAACAACTATCCCAACAGAGGATATGGTGTACATTTTTTGGGTTGGCTCAATGCAGATGAACCACTTCCTTATAATAGTTGGGGCAATGGTTCTGCTATGAGGGTAAGCGCTTGTGGTTGGATAGGCAAAGATTTGGAAGAAGTAAAACGTCTTTCTCGTCTGGTAACCGAAGTAAGTCATAATCATCCTGAGGGTATAAAAGGAGCTGAAGCAACTGCTGTTGCTATATTCTTGGCTCGTAATGGGGCGGAAATAGATGAAATACGAGATGTAATGATGGCTAATTATTATAACGTTGATTTTACTTTAGATGAAATTCGTCCAAATTATCGCTTTGATGTTTCTTGCCAAGGTTCTGTTCCTCAAGCTTTAGTTGCATTTTTTGAATCAACTGATTTTGAAGATGCAATACGCAATGCCATTTCCATTGGTGGCGATAGTGATACAATTGCTGCAATAACAGGATCTATTGCTGAGACTTATTATGGAATACCTGAAGAAATAAAACAACAAGGATTAAATTTTTTGACAGATGAACTACAAACAGTTCTTCGTGAATTTAATGAAAAAATTTCACTGTAATATTTTTTAGAAAGAGCTAAATAGTCGGAATAACTTTTTACCGCTTGAGATAAACAACATCCAGTAACAGAATGGGAGTGTATAAGGTCAAAAAGAACTAGAAGGGCTCAAGGTAATCTCAATAATGTAGTCAATGAACGTTGCCAAGAAGCTGGATATTAGGGTTGTTTTTTACGATTAAGATGAATTTCGTACCCTTTAAGTCAACGCCACCTCTCGGCAAACGATAAAATCATTCATTCTTTTTACGTTATACCCTTTGTTCGCCGATACTTTATCACCGTTGGTGATGATGGCTGGGGTCAATGGTCTGTTTACTATAATGATGTTCTTGTGTTTTAATCCAAATGCGATGATTTTTCTGTCCATCTGTGATGGATGGTTCTATTTCCTGTCCGCCCATTTTCAGCATCGCTTTTTGCATGACTTTATATGAGGCGATATTGTTTTCTTTACAGGTGATAAGGACTTGTTCTAAACCGATTTTTAATGCTTCATTTAGGCATAACAACAATCCTTTTGTTGCATATCCTTGTTTTTGCTTGGAGGGTTTAATCTGGTAAGCGATATGTCCGCCAATTTCTTTTAAGTGTTCAGTTAAATCATGTCTTAAAGTAAAAGTTCCGATATATTCTTCATTATCAAGTAACCAAAAAGTTGTTTGCGAAACATAATTTGGTTTTAAGTTAATACCTTTTTCTTCCGTATAGAGTTGGTAAAAATATTGTTCCGCATTATCAGGTAACATCTGAATCATTTTATCAACAGAGCATATTGTATTAGAAGTTTCTGTATTGGAAACAAATTCTTTACAAGCCGCTAAGGCTGATTTTAAGTATTTAGCAGATGGTCTAACTAATTTTAACATTTATTATCACCATTGGATACTTTTATTGTTACTAAACAGACGAATAAATTTTTTAAGTCTTCTCTCCGAAGCCAGCCATTTGAGTCCGCACAAAAAAATTCCATACAGACCACATCTGATGGACCCTAGAAGAAGGGTATAAAAGAATAAAAACAATGCAAGTAATATTTTATTTTTTTTATAAAAAGTCAACAATTTTAAACTCTCTTACAAAATTATTCTATTAAATTCTGTGCTTTAAGCGGGTTCGGTAAAATAGTCTAGGAGCCGGAAATCTGTACGCGCACCGAGCGATAAAAGCCAGCGTTGGTGCTGTTGATACTGGATAAAATAATCTTATGCAGTTGCAGAACGAAACTTTCATCGATTTTAGTCTTATTTTTGCTGGCTTCGGGGATAAATTCAAACGATTTGTCGTGATTAATTGCTTCCAAATAGTGATTAATTGGTTTGGCACTAGAAGTCAGGTTTTCTTCAATCGCCAGTTCGGTTTCTTTTTTGGTTAGATATTAGCCTCAATACCGTTGGAAATGTAGGCAAGCTCGGTCTTGAGTCATGCTTCAAGTACCTTTGATCACATTTATTTTGAAAAGTTGTTGTAATTTTTTGCGATTTTCTTAAGTCTTCGCACTAATTTCCTACATTCTAACCTCGTACTTCATGGTTTTGATGTATGTAAACTACAAACCTTAAAACACACTGTGTTAAGTATATGGTTTATGGTTTTGTAATTTTAAAGTATGAAGTAAAAAGACGAACCGGCAGAATATAAAAAGTTGTGGATAATGTTGCAAATTTTTAATTGCAACATTATCCTAGTAATAATCTTAAGTTTTATAAAATAGCGAGACATTCAATGATTAGTGAGATTTTACAAAAAAATAAACAACTTTTTAACGAAATTATACAATTGGGGAAAAACATTACTTTTCCGAGAAAAGACGACGTCGATAGACTTTTAAAGGTTTTCTTAGATCGACAATTATCGCTTGCAACTTCTATAAATATATTATTGAGAAAAAAGCAATATTACGAGTGTTGTATGCTTATGCCAACACTTTTAGAAAACCATATTTTAGTTATGTACTTGATTTCATTCGATAAAATTATCGATTACCTAGAATACGCCTGTATTGAATCTCTTCCGCGATTAAAAATATATCCGGAAGAAGAAGCGGAAACCTTGAATTTTATCAAAAGCCATAATGTGGTCAGATTTTTCAGTGATAAGCTTGAAAAATCTGATGATAATTTATTAAATCCAAAGAATTATAAAAAGGCGCCGTGGTATAATATAGAATCCATGGTGCAACAACTTATTTCAAAAGGTAATGTTGACATACGACAAACTAAAGATTATTACAATTTATTCTGTGCTTATAAACATTCTCGGCCATTCAATATTCTACAAAGAATGACCTTTGAAAGAATAGATAACGATGCCATTGTTTCTTCCAGAGTGGCTTGTTGTGCTTTATTACAAGGATACGCCTTAATATTATTAAAACATCCTTTGGAATATTTAATTCAGAAGCAAAAAGAACTGACAGATCAATTTAATGGATTACAAGAAGAGTTTGAAAAAAATTACAACACCTTCAAAAAAGAGAGTGAGTTATTATATAATCAATGAATTTTTTGTAATTTTTAACTAAAAATCGTGAGATTATGTAAACAAGTTACATAATCTTTAAGTTTTTCCATAAAATTCGAGATTTTTTCAAAAAATTGCTTCCTTTGCTGAACTTTTTCGTTTTTCCAAACATTGGTTGTATTATAATGAAAGAAAAAGCTATGAAAACAGTAAAAATTTATATGGTCCGGAAACCATCAGACGTCGATGGTCTTGTTTCACACTCAAACACTTTAAATACATAAGAGAGCTATACAGTATTGAGAGCAAAGATCAAGTTAAAGGTACTAGGTTTGCTATTACAAATCGATTCAAAAAATTTTCACACTACAACCGATTATACCGAAAAAATTAGCATAAAATGACAAAAATGTCTCCTACTTTTTGTTCCTAATATATACTAATTTGTTCCCAACATGTTTTTTGCATACGCACTGCTAATTATAACAAAAAAGCTACTCAAAACACAGAAAATGTAAATGCAAATTATGTCATTACAATATTTTTATTAACTTTTGATGATTTTTCAATAATCACCTTTGTTGGGACCGATACAGTGGAGTTTGCTTTCTTTCTTGAGTTTATCTAAATTATACTTAACTCCATCGGGCGAAATATTAACAAGTTCAGTTAATTTCACGAGTTACTTTCGGATTATTTTAATTATTAATAAAATTTTCTGGGCAATTTTTATATCTTTCTGAGTGGTTTTCTGGATAGTATTTTTCTTTATTTGCGTCTTGCGATTATCAAGTAGATTTTTTCATCAAGCAACGGGTTACTGAAAAACTTATTCAAAAATTCCGTGGTATAAGAAATGCCTTTCTCTAAATTCTGATAGTTGGCACGTACTAGTGCATTGCGAAAATATGTTGTGTGTTTCTTAAGTATACTATTAGTTGTCTTAAATCTCAAAGTACAAAGGTATCAGGCTTCACCTTTGGGATATGTTTCCTAGTATATGGTACATTTGGGAACAAAAATCGGAGTATTGCGAAATTACATCACAAATTCAAAGAATCAAAAAGAGAGTGGTTTTTCATTACCGTTTCAGGTGTTTTAGTACAAACAAGGAATTTTTTATAAAATATCACAAAGATACGTGACAGACTATTTTATAAGCTTTTGCAAACATGCTGAAAATCTGGACTTTTGCGGCATAAAAAAATACCGCCGCAAAGGGTAGGTATTAACTGTTGGTCGGGGTGAGAGGATTCGAACCTCCGACCTACTGCTCCCAAAGCAGACGCGCTACCAGGCTGCGCTACACCCCGTTTTATTCTATCTATAACACTAAGCAGAAAGAACCTTTCTTCCCTTTGCTCTTCTTCTGTTTAAAGCTAATCTACCGCCTTTTGTTGACATTCTAGCTCTGAAACCGTATGCTCTTTTTCTCTTTAAACAACTTGGCTGGTATGTTCTTTTTGTTGCCATAATTTTATTCGCTTAAATTGTTCATATGTATGTTGAAATAGTAAATTATTATTTATAAATGTCAACATAATTAATATTTAAATCAAAAATAAATTGAATAATTAAAAAAATATTGTAAATTCTAGTCAAGTTTATAATACAGTTGACAATTAACGGTGATAGAACACTTAAACGTACTATTTGCAATACTTATGAGCACCTTATATTTTGCTTTTATTTTCTGTGCAAAGAGGACGGAGTCAAAATTTTTCATATTTTTTCTGTCAAGTTTTATAAACGTATTTAGCTATTCCACAACGCTAAAAAATGAATTTAACTTTCTTTCAATGATAATATTAAGTCTAGTATTTATATTTGTTATGGCATTATTTTATATACACTGTGAATTGGAAAATAATATTCTCTCCAGTGATTTTGTTGAAAACAGTGATATAAAAAATTTAGTTACGATAATAATATTTTTAACCGGTTTTATTTCTCTATGTTTTATTTTCACAAAACTGTATACCGCAAAGGATAAAATACAAAACATGAATTTAAACAATAATGTGTTGTCAGAAAGAAATATAGTGGAAAAGGAAAACGATGTTAAAAGAGATGTACAGATTACAACGATAAACAATACGAGGTACATAACCTATAGTAGAAACGTAAAATTTTTGGATAAAAACAGAATTTTTAAAAACTACAATCTATTGATACTCTTTTATATTTTGGCAATAATAGTAAATTTGTTTATAAACAATCCAAACAACGAAAATGAGAGGTGATATAGTTTTAAAAGTAATTATTAGCTTTATAATACCATTTTTGGTGTTATACTCTTTTAGTTGTATATTTTACATAAATGCATTGGGAATGTTGGCTATATTAAATTGTTTAATTGCTGTTATAACATCGTATTTATTGTTTTATTTGAGATTTAACAAAATAGAAATACAAAAGGTAATATCCATAAAGAGACTTTTTAACATAGTTATATTTTGTTTTACATATTTTTTATTTTTTCTATTAATAAAATTGCTTGAGTAGATGTCTGATTTTGTATTTTTTAGCAATATTGTAGTTATATGTGCATACTTGCTACTGTTTTTTGTATTGTTGTTTGTTTTTTTGTTCACCAGAAGACCAATAGTTAAAATAATAGTGTTGGCATTTGCCTACAACATAATTTTATTTTTTATAACCTATAACCTATATCTGTTCAACATTGAAAATAATATAATAGATTTTATAATTTTGATAGTATTTGGTTGTCTGTTAAACGTATTAAGTGGAATATTTATTATAAACAATCTTGCCAAAGACGATTATGCTAAGTGAATTTTTTATTAAAATACCGTATTTACTATATTTTATACCGCTAATAGCGTCGTTATTGGTAAACTTTATCGACGATAAAAGATTTTTGGAAACTTTTACCTACTGTATTTTAATAGTATTGAGTGTACTATCTTTTGAACTGGTATCTAATATAAGTGATTATAGTAATATTTTGTTAATTAATAGCTCAAAACACTTTGAAATAATAGGTTGTGAATTTAAAATTAGTTCATATAACAGCTTCACCATAACCGCTCTGTTGTTTGTAAATCTGATAGGTTTTTCGAATTATATACACGAGATAATATTAGATCAGTCGTTGAGTGTTGGTTATATGAAAAACTTTTTTTCTATATTTTTGATATATATATTTTCACTGGTGGGAATTTCTTTAACCAATAATATACTGCATCTGTACATATTTATGGAGGTACAATCATTTTGTATCTATATACTCATAATGACCTATAAAAAAAGGGAGTTTGCAATCCTGTCCTATAAATATTTATCAAATAATATATTTGGTTCCATTTTGAATATGTTGGCTATATTTTACATAATAATCTATTTTAACACTAGCAACATGTTTTCTATAAAACAACAACTTATGACCGTAGACATAAAGGATAATTTGTTTATATTTTTGATGTTTATACTGTTGATGGGTTCCATAGTAATAAAATTTTTTACCAGCAGCAGTAGCCATTACTTTGATACAGATAAAAATGATATAAGTTTTTTGTCCATATCAAATATTTTTGTCAATAATATAATTGGAATATACTTGGTTTATAATATCACACACTTTTTGTTTAATGATGACGCTATACTTGGCATGTATGGAATAGACAAAATTTCGCTAATAATATCAAGTTGTATTGTAATATATAACTCTGTTAAATTATTCAGCGCAACCCATGTTAACACTATGTTTGATGTTTTTACAAGAATAAATCTAATGGATTTCGGCTTTATATTGTTTGTGACATTTTTAAGCAACAAAATAACCGACAACTCTAAAGTGTTGTTAATATTTATGATAGATTTTGTCAGTGTGAGTATGCTAATTTATTTTTTTTCCGCATACATATCCGCCAGATATGGGACAAACGACATGAGTGTGTTAAGTAGAAATAGATTATTGTCCTATTGCTTTATGTTTATTATTTTATTTAAATTGTTTTTACCACTGGGAACCAGTCTTTATATAAATAGGTTTTTGTATACACACATAATGAAAAGCAATATTTATCTTGGTGTACCATTTTTCATTTCAAAAATATCTCTTTTGTTTCTTTTATATAGGATTATTGTTAAGGATGAACAGATTAATTACAATGACAACGGTACACTAAACAAAAAGTACATAAATACACTGCTATTTTCAATAACCATAATATTTTTGTTTGTACTATTCTTCAATATTTTAATAAATATGTTTGGTTTGAGTATGTAAAATAGGAGCTTCTGTTGACAGGTGCTCCCGAACCCCGCTACAATAGCAAAATCACTAAGTGATTTATATTTCTATTGAAATATAGTCTTGCGACTAGGCAGCCATTGCAACATTGTTAGCAAAATTATCATTTGCATTTAATTTAATTTGAACTATTACGGCTGTATCTTACCGGACAAAGTTTATACCTTTCAATGAATGTCAACGCTATTTCACCCCCATGTTTGTTTACCTTTTGGTGGAGGTGTCGGGTACCGCCCCCGAGTCCATAACATCTATTATGTATAAAGTTTATTGTCATAGTCTCGCGACGTCTTTATTCTAATATGTTTTAATTAACTTTCAAGTGTTTTATGAATACGGTAGCCTGTACCTAATAAATCTATTGACTATTTAGCGATTATTTCTTAATTTAGTGGTAAAATGATTATATAATATATTTGTGTTTTATTTAAAGAAAAGATTAGAAATCAGTGCTAGTCATCAGCTTAAGCTGGATAGAGGTAGTAAATGCGAAAATTTGCACGGACATAATTTTGTTGTTTATGTGTATTGTAAAAGTGATAGGCTGGACGATGACGGCATGGTTACAGATTTTACAAAAATTAAAAGTATTGTTCATGGAACTATGGATCATAAAAATTTAAACGATGTGTTTGATTTTAATCCTACATCGGAGAATATAGCAAAATGGATAGTTGATAATGTACCAAACTGTTATAAGGCATCAGTTATGGAAAGTGAAAATAATGAGGCTACATATGAAAAATAGTATTATCTCTGCTAGTGTAAGGAATATTTTAGAGGGCTTTAATATTGATCCTAAAGATGAAGATTTAAAGGATACTCCAGAAAGGGTTGAAAATGCCATGAGGGAGATGCTTTCCGGCTATGATGTGGATGATAAGCAGTTTTATAAATTGTTTAAAGCAACCGATCATGATATGGTTATTGTTAAGGATATAGGTTTTAACTCTCTCTGTAAACATCATCTTTTACCATTTTCCGGAACTGTAAGCATAGGTTACATTCCGAACAAATATATAATAGGTTTGTCAAAATTCTCTAGAATTGTTGATTGTTTCTCAAAGAGGCTACAGCTTCAGGAGAATTTAACGAGGGAAATTTTAAAATCCATTGAAAAACATTTAAAACCACTTGGTGCTATTGTATTAATGAAGGCCAGTCACAATTGTATGTCCTGTAGAGGAGTTAAGCAAAGTGACGCCGTGACGGTTACTTTAGCAAAAAGTGGAGAATTTGAAAAGAATGATAATTTAAATTGTTTTTTCAATATGTTGTAGTTTTAGTTTTATCCTGTTAAAGCAAACCAGATAGATACCTCTTGTTTTACTTTTTTTCTATTTCTTGATATTTGTATAAAATGTGCTATACTATAGGTACAAACAAGGTGCTTTGTAGGAGGAAAAATGGGAAATATCACAAAATTAAAATTAGATTATGATAATGGTCAAAAAAAGTATTATTCTTTCGATGATGGACAACTAATCGAAAACTTTACGGGTACAGCCGAAGTGTATTGTAGTTACGGGGATGTTGAGTGTAAGTGTTGTGAAGGAAAATTTATGAATGGTAGACTTAATGGAAAAGCATCAATGTACGATATTTATGGGAAAAAAGTGTTTGAGGGTGAATATTTTGATGATGATAGAAACGGTAAGGGAAAATATTGTTTTATTGATGGTACCGAAATCGAATGCGAGTATAAAAACGACAAACTAATTAGTGATGGAATTGTTTATAAAGTCGATAAAAACGGCAACAGAGTAAGAACAGACAAAATATTAAAATTAGATGATTTAGATAAATGGCTAAAAAGTTCAGATAAAAAATTGTTCTATATAGACGGTAACTTTGTCAATGAAGACGCTTTATTAAATAAGAAATCTTTTGAAGGTGAATGCTATGATCTCGATGGTGGTGTGGCGATTGGAAGATTTAATGAATATGGAGAGTTGATTTATGGCAAAGAAACTTCAGCTAGTGGTACCATAAGAGAGGGTTTATTTGAAAATGGTGTCTTAAAGGAAGGTAGAATTGCCTTTACTGATGGCAGTGTATATGATGGAACGTTTCATAATAACAAGTGTACTGGTAATATGACCCAATATTGGAATGGACAGCTAGTGCTTAAAGGTGAGTGCAGAGATAATAAACTTAATGGTAAGGGTGAAAAACACAATCGTCAAGGGGTTTTTGATGGGAAGTTTGAAGATGATATAATAATTTCGGGTACATTTTCTTCGAATGAAAGTCATGGAAAAAAGCCAATTTATACCGTGAAAACCGAAAATGGTGAAAAAGTAGTAAAGTACTATTTAAACGAGCAAAACACAACCGACAGTAACCCAGATATAACTGCAGTTATTAAGAAAAACAATATATTAAGTTGGAAGAGTGGTGTTACCGAAGAAATAGAAAACAAAGCAGAGACTATTCTAGGTTCTTTTGATAAAAATGAAAGTTATGCCTATAATTGTCTGTTGGCTAATTTAGCGTCAATTAACAACAATTATAATGTTGTTCAATACAGTAATAGTTTTGATTGTGGGCAAAAAAATGCATTTAAGGTGCAACTGGACGACTTTATTAATTTTGCTAGAAAACCAGAAAATGAAAACAAAGTAATAACATCAGAACTTTATACCAATAGTCACGCCATTGGTATCATATATAAAGGTGATAAAATTATAATTGTTGATACCTCGGGAGGTTGTGTTAATGATAAAGAGGCGTCGCAGGTGCTATGTGATTTAAAGAGACAAAACAATGAAAACTTTGCTATATTAGCTCAGGGTATACAGAGCACTGGTAATTGTGTTTTAACATCAAGAGCAATAACGAATGAGTTGGCTAAAGACATAGTTAACAAAAACTTAGAAATGGACAAACTTATTGAATATAGTGTTAATAAAGCTAGGTACGATGAAGCCGATAACAGACTAGTGCAGATATGTAGAAATAAAGAAAATTTTATATATCCTCGCGAAAATGCCATAAAAGATGGTGAATTTTATACATTGGAAAGACAGTTTTTTTCAAAACAGATCAATGACGCTTTGGAAGATTTTAACGACAATAAAGCTGTGTCTGCAGAGGAGACAGAGATAGTGGTATAGTTAAATAATAATGTTAATGAAACTTTAAAAGGCAAAATTGGTGGATCCTGCGGGAGTCGAACCCGCGACCTACTGATTAAGAGTCAGTCGCTCTACCAACTAAGCTAAGGATCCAATCTACTGAATAATACAACTAAAAAAATATAAATACAACAAAAAAATTAATAAATTAAATTAAAATTACAAAAACAATAATAAAGTCTATTTATTACATCACAAAAACCTGTTGAAAATATTTATTTCACTGATAACATCAGGACGTTAACAAACCAAAAACATTAAACATGGTAAAGATAAAATTTAAAAAACTTGACGAAAGAGCAATAATACCGCAATACAAAACAGCTGGCTCCGCAGGATTTGATCTAAATGTTCTGCTGGATGGGGATAAGGATATTATAAAAAGAGGTGAAATAAAACTATTTAAAACCGGTTTGGCGATGTCTTTACCGGATGGTTTTGAGGCACAGGTAAGGTCTAGATCCGGACTTTCACTGAAAAATGGTTTAATAATCTTAAATGCTCCGGGAACAATAGATAGTGACTACAGGGGAGAAATATGCTTGATAATGATGAACTGTGGTGCTGAAGATTATGTTGTGGAAAACGGCACAAGATTGGCACAAATGGTTATTGCTAAATATGAAAAGGCTGAAATTGAAGTTGTGGAGGATTTAGAGTCCACAGACAGAGGCGAAAAAGGTTTCGGTTCCACCGGAACAAATAAATAATAGGTACATGGACAAGTAAACGATATAGCGATGCCAAGTTTTGATGTGGAAAATAGTTTGGGTGGGACTGTTGCAGGTATAGATGAGGCGGGTAGGGGGCCTTTGTGTGGTCCCGTGTTTGCCGGTTGTGTTGTGTTAAATAAAAACAATTTTCCTGATAATTTAAATGACTCAAAGAAAATTTCCGAAAAAAATAGAGAAAAAATTTTTGAAGATATAATAAACTTTGAAAAAAACGGACTTTTATTTTATGGTGTGGCTTCAGTTGATGCTGTAACCATCGACAAGATAAACATTAGAGAGGCAACAAAATTAGCAATGAAAAACGCCTATGGTGATATGTTGAAAAAATACGAACATTTGAAAAATTTTGTTGTTGATAACATTATAGTTGACGGTAATTTTGTACCTGATGTGGATAAACCTGCAACCGCGATAATAAAGGGAGATCAAAGGAGTTTTTCTATTGCCTGTGCATCTATAGTGGCAAAGGTTTCTAGGGATATGGAATTGAGAAAGATGAATTGCTTGTATCCGGAGTATGGTTGGGTTCGAAATAAGGGGTATGGTACTGCCGAACACATTAGGGCAATAAAAAAATTTGGTCTGGTGGAAGGGTACCATAGGAAAACTTTTTGTAAAAAGTTTGTGTAAAGGATAAATTTTGTTTTCTATAAAAAATATTTCTTGAAAAATGTAAATAAATCTTGTATAATGGTTGCAAAAAATAATAGGTGTTCTTATGAGTGGAAGTAATAGTAATGGAAACAAGAAGCCTTTAATCAGTCTCCACAAAGTATTTAATCCGAAGGATGTTGAATATGACAAAAATTTTCCAGCAATAAAAGCAAACTACATGAAGGATATTACCGGTGCCAATGTTGAGGTAATTGATGGTCCTTTAGATAAGGGTAGACTACATGATATACCTGTCAGAAGTATAGTTAGAATCATTGTAGATGGCTACAATCACACAGTCTACTGGGACGGAAGGAGAATACATGATAGTTGGCACGGAAAAGACGTGGTTAAAAAATATTACAATTCATTAGAGGGTGAAATAGAATTTTGTGATACTACACCAAAGCAGTCAGAGACACAGGGATTTTGTTCAATATTTGCCATGGCGGCATATTTTCTAGACAAAGAAGATAGGTTTAGGGAAATTGAAGATAAATATAGTGCAATTTATAAAAGTAAAGAATTGGGACTGGAAAGAAAAAAGAAAATAGCTGAAGAAAAAGTGTCGTTGTATACAGAAGAATTTGAAAAATTATATGCAGCCAATAAAGATATTGACATCACTCCCGCTACGGTAACACAATATTATAGATGTTAAATTTGTTTGTTAACTTTTTTTAGCTTGTTTTTATAAAAAAGATTACTATATCAATAGTAGAAAATAAACAAGTAATCACAGCTTATGAATATAGAAAGGTATACAAACAAGGTAAAGGAGATATTACAAAATTCACAAAACATAGCAATAGAAAATGATAATCAGGTTATTACACCAAAACATTTACTATTGGCGATGTTTAGCGACGGTGATGGTTTAATATCAAAAATAATTGATACAGCTGGCGGAAATAGCGATACAATACATGGCAATATAAGAAAAGAGTTGAATAAATTGCCAAAAGTAAGCGGCAGTGGCTATGGCGAACCTAAACTGTCCGGTGAGGTATCAAAAATACTTGTAAATGCTGAAAAGATAGCGGATAAAAATAAAGATACATTTGTTACCGTTGAAAGATTGTTACAGTCAATGCTGGAAGAGGATGATGAAATAAGTAAAATCTTCAAAGATGGAGGTGTTGACATAAAGTCGCTAAATGACGCTATAGATAAAATAAGAGCCGGAGCAAAAGCCAATACGGAGGATGCTGAAGGTAACTATCAGGCGTTGGAAAAGTTTACGAAAAATATAACTAAGTTAGCAAAGGATGGAAAACTTGATCCGGTGATAGGTAGAGATGAGGAAATAAGAAGAACTATACAAATATTATCCAGAAGAATAAAAAATAACCCTGTTATAATCGGTGAACCGGGGGTTGGTAAAACGGCTATAGTTGAGGGTTTAGCTCAAAGAATAATAAACGGTGATGTTCCAGAAAGTTTGAAAAACAAAAAAATTTTGTCTCTTGATATGGGTGGACTCATTGCGGGGGCAAAATACAGAGGAGAGTTTGAAGAGAGACTTAAAAGTCTTTTGAACGAGATGGAAAAATCCGGCGGTAATATAATTTTGTTTATAGATGAATTGCATTTGTTAGTTGGTGCCGGTAAAACCGATGGAGCTATGGATGCATCAAACCTATTAAAACCCGCTCTGGCTAGAGGAGATTTGCACTGTATAGGTGCCACCACCTTGAATGAATATAAACAGTATATAGAAAAGGATCAAGCACTAGCCAGAAGATTTCAACCTGTTTATGCATACGAACCGACTGTTGAAGATACTATTTCCATTTTGAGAGGTATAAAGGAAAAATATGAGATGCATCACGGTGTAAAAATAAAAGATGATGCTTTAGTTGCTGCTGCAACTTTATCAAATAGATATATAACTGATCGATTTTTACCGGATAAGGCAATAGATCTAATTGATGAGGCGGCAAGTAAAATAAAAATGGAGGTTGACAGCAAACCTATTGAACTTGATGAATTGGATAGAAAGATAATTCAACTAAAAATTGAAAGCGAGGCCTTAAAAAAAGAGGATGATGAAACTTCAAAGGAAAGACTTGAAAAAATATCAGTGGATTTAAAGCAACTGGAGGAAAAGTCAGCTGAATTGACAAGCGTCTGGATGGCCAGTAAACAAAAACTTGATAAAGTTAACAAACTAAAAAGTCAAATCGATGATGCTAAATATAACCTTGAAGTTGCACAAAGAAAGGGTAATTTAGCAAAAGCTGGTGAACTATCCTATGGAGTGATTCCAAATCTTAAAAAGGAATTGGAAAAACTCGAAAAGGAACAGTATAAAAGTGGACTAATTAAGGAAGCTGTCGATAGAGAGGATATAACATCTATAATATCAAAAATAACCGGTATTCCCGTCAATAAGATGATGGAGGGTGAGAAAGATAGGTTGCTTAAAATGGAAAGTATTTTAGGCAAAAGAGTTGTTGGACAGGAAAATGCTGTAAAGGCTATATGTGATGCCGTAAGAAGAAGCAGAAGTGGTCTTCAGGATGAAAATAGACCAATAGGTAGTTTTCTATTTTTAGGACCAACTGGAGTTGGTAAAACCGAATTGTCAAAAGCCTTGGCTGAATTTATGTTTGATGACGAAAAGGCTATTTTGAGAATAGATATGTCAGAGTATATGGAAAAACATGCCGTTTCGCGACTACTTGGCGCTCCTCCAGGTTATGTTGGCTATGAAGAGGGTGGAATATTAACCGAAGCCGTAAGGAGACGACCGTATCAGGTTATACTATTTGATGAAGTTGAAAAGGCGCATCCAGATGTATTTAACATACTGTTACAGGTTTTGGATGATGGTAGATTAACCGATTCTCAGGGTAAGGTTGTTAATTTTACAAACACCATAATAATTTTGACATCAAACCTGGGTTCAAAATATATTTCCGGATTACCTGACAATGCCGATGTGGACTCCGTCTATGATGATGTTATGTCCGATGTTAAAGCCACATTCAAACCAGAATTCATAAATAGATTGGACGAAATAATACTTTTCCATAGACTTACTAAAAATAATATGGGAAGTATTGTGAGAATACAGCTGAGCAAGCTACAGAAAAGATTGAAAAATAAGGGTTTTGATGTTGAGTTTACAGATAATTTAATTAATTCGTTGGCGGAACAGGGTTTTGATCCTATTTATGGCGCTAGACCACTAAAAAGGATTATACAAAGGGAAATTGAGAATGTTTTAGCAAACAAAATAATTGCTGGTGAACTGTCCATAAATAAAGGTATAAAGGTTGATATTGACGGTGGTGATATTGTGATAAGATGATCGTAAATAATAGTCTGTATAGCAACTTTATATCGTTATAACATCTAACCAGATAACAGTGGCGTCTTTGGGCGGATTTGAACCGCCGACCTACAGCTTAGGAGGCTGTCGCTCTATCCAACTGAGCTACAAAGACACAAGAAGAGTATATATTTTAAAAAATATATATCAAGGAAAATTTGCTTGTGTATTTTGATGTTTTGATGCCAATTTTTTTAGATTGTTTGTTTTTTTAACTTTAATTTGTTTTCGCCATAAACTGAAGTTTAAGTATAAATAATAAAAAAACTCGCCGTTGTGAAGCGGCGAGTGAAAATAGTTTATTTTTCAAATTAAACTATTTTTTGACTATAGATTATTATCTGCCACTAATCTGTATTTTTTCCATCTTCTGGAGATGTGGTTTTTCAAATCCTCAACAGCCTTAGCTGCATACTCTGGATTTGTTTTCTTTATGTAATTATATCTGGTTTCGGCATACAGATATGTTTCCAATAGATCAAGTTTTGGTTCTTTACTATCTATTTGTAAAGGATTTTTACCCTGTTCTATCAGTGCAGGATTATATCTGTACAACATCCAAATACCACTTTCTATGGCATTCTTTTGTTGTGTAAAGCTTGCCTCCAGTGGAGCACCATGAGCTATACAAGATGCATAGGCAATTACGATGGATGGACCATCATATTCTTCAGCCTCTTTTAGTGCCTTTAATGCCTGAGCTGGATTTGCTCTTATGGCTATTTGAGCTACATATACATTGTTGTAGGTCATAGCTATCGCACCAAGATCTTTCTTAAAGGTATTTTTACCGTTAACTGCGAATTTTGCAGATGCACCTAGGTTTGTTGCCTTTGATGCTTGACCACCAGTGTTGGAGTAAACTTCTGTATCCATAACAAGTATGTTTACATTCTTACCGCTTGCTATGACGTGGTCTAGACCACCAAAGCCTATATCATAAGCCCAACCATCACCACCTACTATCCAAACACTTCTTTGTAGCATTACATCAATAATTGCTATTAGGTGTTGTGCTTCAAATCCTTTTTCTTTGGAAAGTTTTTCTTTAATGGTGTTAATTCTAGCCTTTTGTTCTTTAACTTCATTATCTGAAGTTTTTGTGGAATTGTCTATTGTGGCATTTACTAGGTCATCACCCAAAACACCTCTAAATTTTTCAAGTAACTCAATAGCTTCTGCTTTTTGTGTTTCTTGACTAATCTTAAATCCTAAACCAAATTCTGCATTATCCTCAAACAATGAATTTGACCAAGCTGGACCACGACCTTCTTTATTTTTTGACCATGGTGTTGTTGGTAGGTTTCCTCCATAGATTGATGAACAACCGGTAGCATTAGCAACAACCATTCTATCACCAAATAGCTTTGTAATCAATGACAGATAAGGAGTTTCGCCACAACCAGCACAGGCACCCGAGTATTTAAATAAAGAATCTTTGAATTGAATATCTTTTACATTGCTTGGGTCTGTAACTTCATTACCTTTGAGAGTGTCAAAGAATTTTTTACTTGTCTTTTCGTCATCAATAACTTCGTATTTGTGTTTCATGCTTAAAGCCTGAACTGGACAAGCCATGGTACAGATGGTGCAGCCGGTACAGTCTTCCGGAGAAATTTGTATTGTGTATCTCTTTGTACCAGTTTTATCACCAATAACTTCCTTAAATTTGAAGCATGATGGAGCTTTATCGATTTGCTCTTTTGTATATTCTTTAGCTTCTAAACAGGAGTGTGGACAGGACAAAACGCATTGACCACAGCCGATACATTTTGATTGATCCCATACGGCAATTTTATCTGCTATATCTCTCTTTTCGTACTTTGTGGTATCGGTTGGGAAAGTTCCATCCAATGACATTTCAGAAACTTTTATTGTCTCACCCTTGCCAGCTATCAGTCTTGCGGTAAAGTCTTTAACAAATTTCGGAGCATCACTAGGAATTTTATTTTCCAATTCCAGCTTGCTTGTGACTTTTTTAGGATAGTTAACTTCAAACAGATGGCTTAAACTGTCATCAACAGCCTTCATGTTGTTATCAACTATTTCTTGACCTTTTTTGCTGTATGTTTTAACTATAGCTTTTTTAATTTCATCAATAGCTTCATTTGGATCTATTACATTTGCCAATTTAAAGAAACATGTTTGCATTATTGTATTAATTCTAGCACCCATGTGGGCTTTATCAGCAACTTCGTAGGCATCTATCACGTATAATTTTAGATTCTTGTCAATGATGGCTTCCTGAACTACTTTTGGTAATTGATTCCAAACTTCATCCTTTGAATAGTGTGTATTCAAAAGCAAAGTACCACCGTCTTTAATTCTTCCTAAAATATCTATCTTAAATAGGAAATTAAATTGGTGACATCCTATAAAGTCTGCCTTTTGAACTAGGTAAGCGGATTCTATCTTGTTTTTACCAAATCTCAGGTGTGACTCTGTTATTGAACCAGACTTCTTCGAATCATAAACGAAGTATGCTTGACCATAGTATTCATCTCTATCACAAATGATTTTAATGGTGTTTTTATTAGCACCAACGGTTCCATCACTTCCTAAACCAAAGAAAATAGCCTCTTTTACATCGTCTTTTTTAATAACAAAATCACTGCTATAATCTATGCTTAGGTGTGTTAAATCATCATTTATACCAACAGTAAAGTGATTTTTGGGTTCCTTTTTGGATAGTTCATCAAATACACCCTTAACCATTGCTGGTGTAAATTCTTTCGATGATAAACCGTATCTACCACCAACAACCTTTATGTTATTTCTACCACACTCAGCTAGAGCAGATACAACATCAAGATATAAAGGTTCACCAAGACTTCCTGGTTCTTTTGTTCTGTCTAAAACTGCTATGGTTTTGCAGCTGGCCGGAATTGCCTTTACAAAATCTTTTGCTGAAAATGGTCTGTATAATCTAACCTGTAAAACACCTAATTTTTCATTCTTGGATGCATCAATTACTTCTTTTATGGCTTGAACCCCAGAACCCATGATAACGATAACTTTTTCAGCGTCTTTTGCTCCGTAGTAGTCAAATAAATGGTATTGTCTACCTGTGTGTTTTGCTAATTTATCAAAATATTCCTGAACTATTGCTGGAACTTCGTTGTAGTTGGGATTAGAAACCTCTCGACCCTGAAAATATACATCTGGGTTTTGTGCTGTTCCTCTCATAACTGGTTCATCCGGCCTCAAAGCTCTGTTTCTGTGTTCAATTATGTATTTTTCCTCTATTAATGATTTAATGGTTTCGTCATCTATCAACTCTATTTTATTGATTTCGTGTGATGTTCTGAAACCATCAAAAAAGTTGATGAAAGGAACTCTTGATTTTAATGTTGCCAAATGTGCCACTAAAGCTGTATCATGTGCCTCCTGAACTGAACCACTGGAGATCATGGCGAAACCACATTGTCTTACGGACATAACATCCTGATGGTCACCAAAAATTGACAATCCTTGAGCAGCTAAACTTCTGGCGGCTATGTGCATAACGCAGGGAGTTAATTCACCTGCTATTTTGTACATATTTGGAATCATTAAAAGTAAACCCTGTGAACAGGTGAAGGTTGAAGCTAAACTTCCGGTTTGTAGAGCACCATGCATAGCACCAGCGGCACCACCTTCACTTTGCATTTCTGTTACGGTTGGCTTCAATCCAAAAATATTTTTATCACCTTTGGCACAAAATTGATCCGCTAACTCACCCATCGGTGATGATGGAGTTATAGGATAAATTGTGAAGACATCAGACATCTTGTAGGCTATCCTAGCTACTGCTTCGTTGCCATCCATTGGTAATTTGATTTTTTTGTCTGTCATTTTGCAAAATGTTGTTAATAAAACGATTAATCGTTGTATATATCCTATTATTAAACCGTCGAAATATAATTTCAAGAGTTTTGATTGTAAAAATTATTTAAATTTAGCTATTTCATAATTTTTATTATTGTTTTTTTAAAAAATATATTATAATAGAGAAAGATTAACAATAGGTTCTAGGATGTCTAATACACATATTTTTGAAAAAAACATACTTAAACAATATGATATAAGAGGAGTTGTCGGTAAGACAGTAAATGAAGTTGACGCATATTTTGTAGGAAAAAGCTACGGAACACTTTTAATAAGAAAATACAATAAACACAACTGTGTGGTTGGCTATGATGGCAGACACACATCTCCTGAATATGCAAAAAACGTAATAAAAGGACTGATGGAATGTGGAATTGACGTTGTAAACATAGGCTTAGTACCAACACCGGTGGTATATTTTGCGATACACCATCTAAAAAAGGATGCGGGAATTATAATTACAGCATCTCATAATCCACCGGAATATAATGGTTTTAAAATGCTAACGAATGAACAACCGGTTTTTGGTGAAGACGTACAACAACTTGGTGTATATGCTAAAAATGGAGATTTTGAAATTAAAGATGGCGCTAAGTGTGAGGAAAAAGATGTTAGAAATGATTACTTTGATTTCATAGCTAGTAGAATACACAGTGGTAAAAGAAAACTTAAAATTATGTGGGATGCTGGAAATGGAGCTGTTGCTAGCATTTTAAAGGATATAGTTAAGAGGTTCCCTGGGGAACATATAACAATGTGCGATGTTGTGGATGGAAATTTCCCAAATCACCACCCAGATCCATCAATAGAAAAAAATATGGAGATGTTAAAAAGTGCCGTGGTAAAAAACAACTGTGATTTTGGAGTAGGTTTTGATGGCGACGGTGATAGAATAGGTGTTGTGGATAGTGAAGGTTTTCTACTGTATGGGGATCAACTGTTGGCGATTTTGGCAAGAGACTTTCTAAAGGATAACCCAGGTGAAAAGGTAATGTCAGAGGTCAAAGCAAGTAAAGTGTTGTATGATGATGTAAAGGCACATGGTGGTGTTGGTGTTATGTGGAAAGCTGGACATTCCGCTCAAAAGTCAAAGATGACAAGTGATAACATAAAACTTGCTGGAGAAACAAGTGGACACATGTATTTTGGTGACAACCATAACTATGATGATGCCATGTATGCTGCAGTAAAGTTGATGAGTTTTGTATCTAATAGTGATAAAACAATAGCAGAAATCAGAAAATCTTTTCCAAAAACATATTCCACAAGCGAAATAAGAGTTGAGGTTGGGGATGATAGAAAGTTTGAAATTATCAAAGAGATAGTCGAAAGAATGAAAAAAGACGGTAGAACTTTCGTGGATGTTGATGGAATAAGGGTTGAGACTAAGGATGGCTGGTGGTTGGCTAGAGGTTCAAATACTCAACCTGATATAACCACAAGATGCGAAGCCTTGACAGCGGAAGGATTAGAGGAATGTAAAAATGATTTAAGGAAACAACTGAACCTCAGCGGTTGTGATATAGTTTTCTAGCGATTGATATTAGCAGTAAAGATATTTTCTTTACTGCTTTTAAAATTACTTTGCAGGTAATATAAATACATTCAAGTTTAGAGATCTGTAGATGATATAAATAAAAACAAAGGACTATAGGGTCATGGAGCAAAGTGGATGGTTAAATGTAAATAAACCCGTAAACTATACATCAACAAAGGTTGTTGCCATTATAAAACGTATAACAAAAGCAAAGAAAGTTGGACACGGTGGAACACTAGATCCATTGGCAAGTGGAGTACTGCCAATTTGTATAAATAAGGCAACAAAACAGGTTGAATCAATGATGAACCACAGTAAAACATATCTTTTTCACCTGACATTTGGCGAACTGAGAGATACAGGTGATGCGGAGGGTGTTATTTTAGAAAAAAATGACTTTGTGCCAACTGTTGACGATATTAAAAACGTTTTGCCTAGTTTTGTTGGAACTATAAAACAGACTCCTCCAGTTTACTCCGCCATAAAAGTTGAAGGAAAGAGGGCTTGTGATTTGGTTAGAGATGGTAAAAAGGTTGAATTGGAAGCCAGAGATATAGTTATAAATGATTTGCAATTTAATGGTTTTGTTGAGGATAAAACTGCGGAATTTGTGGTGGATTGCGGAAGAGGATGTTACGTTAGAAGTTTAGGTGTTGATATTGCTAAAAGTCTTGGTGCTGTGGCTTATGTCTCTAAAATAATCAGAAGCAGGGTTGGTAACTTTAGAATTGAAAATGCTATAAATATTGAAGATTTAAATAACGACGCCTATGAAGTGTTACTAAACAATTTGATTACGGTTTGAGTAACATATCATCAATAAATTTCCATTGCTTTTTTATAAGATATCAATATAATTTAGAACCGTAAAACAATAAATTAATAATGCCAAAAAAACACATAGACTTTACAGATTATTTCTTGTCTCACACAAGAATGGTTCAGGATGGCATGATGATATTGGAAAACAATATTGATAAATTAGAAGAGATTATAAATGTAAAGGACTTTGATTTATTTAAGAGATCAATGGCTCATGACACAGATAAATTAACTAAAGGATTAATAGAAAACTACATTAAAATAAGTGAATATCATTACAACAAGCGAAATAATTTACCTAATAACATTGACATAAATAGAATTTTAGACAAAAGGGAAAAACACTACAGTAACCAAAGACATCATTTTTATATGAATAGCATAGAGCCAAATGATGTTGATATATGTGAAATGTGTTGTGATGTAAATGCTGTTGCCATAAAATCGAATGAAAAAGATAATATGGTTTATTTTAATGATGTTATGATACATGAGTATCCGAAAATATTAAAATACAAAGATAAGATATTAACCATATTGAGCATTTTGCAACAGGAAAATAACGATGTAAATACTGATAAGTCAAGATTTATGACCACCGTAGTTACTACATTAAGAAAAATACAGGATAATAGGTTAACACTAGAAAAGAATTTTGATTTGTTGAGTGATCCTTTTGAGGAATGGAGTTTATTTAGGGATGGTTTTAAATTGGATGTGGATAATATCAATAAAAATATAAACAGTGATACAAACGACTTTGAAGGTACCTACAACAACGTATTAAACTACTATTATGAGAATGGTAAAAACAAATATGAGTTGTACTGTGAAGCCTTTGCTAATGAATATTTATATAATAAATATAAAGACAACGACGGTTTTAATGATGAAATTAAGCTAATGCAAAAGCTATTGGGTTAATGTAAAATTACATCCTCCACTATAAACTGAATGTTGTTTAAATTCATCCATTTGTTTATGGATAATGTGCCTATTAGATCACATTTTGTTCCAACTTTTTCCAATACATTTAGAATTGTGTCACTCTCACCTATTCTAAATATATTTACTATCAAACTATTTTGTACACTTGTAATTCCATCGTGTCCGACTATACATCTTAAGTGTTCCTTATTTCTACCAAATTTCTTTTTACTAATAACAACCACATCCTTTAAGATAATTACTGGTTTAGTATTATCTGTTCCGAATGGACCAAGATTTTCCAGTTCAGTCACAAGTTTATCATTAATGGCATTACAATCCAACAGTAAATCAGCATATTTTTCATTTTTTTGTAGATATATTTCCAATTTTGGTTTTATGTTATCCTCCATAAATTTTTTGATTTCATCAAGTTTTTCTACATCAAAGGTGAAACCGCCGGCCATCGCATGACCACCACCACTCAGAAGTAAATTTTGTTCCTTTGCCTTTATTATAACTGATCCAATATCTATACTTTTATCCACTGATCTGCAGGAAGCCTTTCCAACTTTATTGTCCATAGATAGTACAAAAACCGGCCTATTGTATTTATCTTTTATTCTTGAAGCTATTATTCCTATTACACCCTCATGCCAATTATCACCGTGGATAAATATAACGGTATCGTTATACAACTTGTTTTTTTCTATTTTTTCTATTGCCTTAGTTAGTATATCTTTTTCAATTATTTGTCTTTCCACATTGAATTTATTTAGCTGTTCTGCTAAGTATTTTGCTTCATATTTATTTTCACAGGATAAAAGTTTATTTCCTATACTAACGTCTCCAACTCTGCCACAGGCATTTATTCTTGGTCCCAAAACATAGCCCAAATGGTATGTGTCATTGACTTCCTTAAGTTCCATCAGATCCGATAGAACAGCGAGTCCGACATTGGTTCTTTGTTTAAATACTTCTAATCCCTGCTTCACAAATGCTCGATTTATGTTTACCAGAGGCATAACATCACACACCGTACCCAATGCCACTAAGTCTAAGTAATATAATAAGTTTTTTTCCCTCAGATTATGTTCTTCATAGTAATGTTTATTCCTTAGATATGTATTTAATGCTATACATACTATGAAGGCAACGCCAACTCCAGCTAAATATTTATATTCAGATTCTTCATCCAATCTATTTGGATTTACAACAGCTTTTGCTCTGGGTATTTCCACTGGACCAAGATGGTGATCTGTTATCACAACGTCAATACCTATACTGTTGGCAAATTCAACAGCGTCATAGGATGATATACCACAGTCAACTGTAATTATTAGCTCAACATTTTTTTCCTTTAGTTTTTCTATGGCTTGCTCATTCAAGCCATAGCCGTCTTCTATTCTGTCGGGAACATATACTTCAACGTCTATCTGTAGATTTCTAAAAAATTTAACCATTAGAGCGGTTGCTGTAGCTCCGTCCACATCATAATCACCAAAAATACATATTTTTTTGTGTTTAACTATTGCATCATATATTACAACAACAGCTTTTTCCATGTCCAACAGATGATATGGATCTTTCATTAGGTTTTTTATTTTTGGATCTAGGTAGTTGCCTACATCCTCTAAATTTATATTTTTTATTGCCAATAGACGACTCACAACTTCAGAAACATTAAATTTTTGAAAAATTGTTAGTGCTTTTTTATCGTCGTACTCCTTTATGTTCCAAAAATAGCCGTTTACTGACTTTTTGTCTTTAAATTTCATGCAAAACTATACATTTGTTACCGTAATGATAAGTTAGTATAAAAAAAAATCAAGAAATAATTGATTGAGTATTATTTCATTGACAAAATAAAACTGTAGTATATCATCCGGTTAGATTATATGATTGTAATTATGAAACTGCAAATTTTCAAAAATATTTTTAAAAGTCTACTGTTTTTTTTAAAACATATTCTACTTTTTGTAATACTAAATAGTATTTTATATTATTTGTTTAATTCATTTTTTTATGGTATATTGAACAATTTTTTTGGTGCACAACTAAATACAAGGATAGGTAATGATTATATAACGTCATCGGTCATATTTTACATTTTTTTAATGATAACAAAAATAATAATAAAACTTTCATTTTATACAATAGCTATAAATAATGATATTGAAGATATAGGAAATGACATAACAATATATTTAGGTGATTTTGTTAGCAATATTTTGTATATTTTTTTGTCTGGATATACTTTTGTGATATTTGGAGTTATTCTTGTAATAATACCAATACTGCCACCATTTTACCTAAATTTCTGTTGTTTCTTTATGATGTATACCATTTCCAAAAGAAAATCTGGTTCTGATGAGAGGTATAAAGCGGTGGAAGCTATCTCTAAAAGTTTTTCAATAACAAACGGTAGTAGAATTAAAATAATGTTTTTTAATACAATAATTATGGTATCGTGTGTTTTAGGTATATATTTTATGCCGGAACGAGTTGTGGTACATGGTTTGGATATTTCTTATATATTGGAATTACTAATTGTTGACTTTTTGTTGGTGTACATAATAAGAACAGGTTTTGATTTGGATAAAATTGAAAACGATAAGGTTGATCAAATTATTAATAAGGAGCTTAATAATAGTATGGATATGTTAGCGGCTACTACTAACGCTAAAATTGGTAAAACTCTATTAAAGGCGGATAATTTAGCAAAGGTCAAGAAAAAGCGTAAATAAGAGGAGAAAAATAAAATGTTTGATTTTCTTATTGACAGTCACTGTCATTTTAAACTGATGGAGGAGGAGGGGCTAGCTATTGAAGATGTTGTGAATTTAGCGAAAAAAAATGGAATAAAGGTTTTAAATAACATCTGCACTAAAATTGATGAAGTGGAAGAAGTGATACAAATGTCAAGTTTGTATGATAATGTTTTTTGTAGTGTTGGTCATCATCCGGAGGAGGTGAATAATAAAGTGGCAACCTCTGACGAACTGCTTGTATATACAAACAATCCAAAGGTTGTTGCCATAGGTGAGAGTGGTTTAGATTATCACTATGATGGCTATGATAAGAGTAAGCAAAAACAAAATTTTGAGGCACACATAGAGACTTCAAGAAAATCGCATTTACCACTGGTTATACATTCCAGAGATGCTGATTCAGATATGATCGATATTCTGAAAAGCGAAATGAAAAATGGTGCTTTTGAATTTGTGTTGCACTGTTTTTCTTCGGGTAAAGAATTGGCATATACGGGACTTGATTTAGGTGGATATATATCTTTTTTCTGGTATTGTTACATTCGGAAAGGCTACAGATTTACAAAATATAGCCAGAACTGTACCCATAAATAGGATAATTGTAGAGACTGATTCGCCGTTTTTGGTACCAACACCATTTAGAGGAAAGGTGAAGGTAAATCAGCCGATGTATGTTAAAAATACTGCAGAATTTTTAGCTTCCCTGTTTGGTATAGATTTTCTTGATGTTTGTGATATTACCACAAATAATTGTTTAAGATTATTTAGTAAAATGAAAATTAGTCAATAATTTTCCATTCTAAAAAACTACTTTGTCTGCCTTCGGTTATTGCCTTCTGCTGATACTTTGTTTTAACCCACCAAGAGGGTTCCTGTTTTGTATTACTAATTAGTGAAAATGAGTGGTTATTACCAACTTTTTCCAAACTCCAGTCAACGTAACTATCTATATCACTTGCGAAAAATAATGTTCCACCAGTTTTTATTTTTTTTGATAACAGAATTAAAAAATCATCACCTATTATTCTTCTTTTGTTTTGCTTTTTTTTAGGCCATGGATCCGGAAATAATATAAACACCTTGTCCAACACTTTATCCGGTAACGCTTCTAACAGAAGTCTAGCATCCCCATTAAATATACGTATATTTTCAATATTGTGTTGCTCCATTAAATTAAGTAAATTTAATACCCCCTTTGTGTAGGTTTCGCAACCAATATAGTTCACACTTTTAGTTTGTGGTGCTCTTTCGGCAATGCTTTCGCCATAGCCAAAACCTATTTCTAGGTAATTTGTGCCGTTGATATCAATGTTATTGATATCAAAAGAGTACTTTGTTAATTTTTCATTCAGTTTATTTTTTACGTTTTCGTCAACACCACGACCATTTATCCTGCCAAAACTTCTAATATTTTTTTTGTTATCTAATATAGGCATATATGATTGAAAAAATTAATAAATGTATAAAATATAATTCCAGTGAAAATCTTGATAGTATCATCAAAATAGTATTATTTTTGTTGTAGGTTTTGAATGAAAAATTATACAGCAATATGTATGTTAACACAATAAGTATAAGCAAAACTATTGAGTTTATAAGATTAAAATTAAAGTGAATTGTTTGATATATGTAGTACATTATAAATATTAGTGGTGCTGTGACTTTATCTTTTGGTGTTTTTATTTTATAGTTAAAAATTCTACCACACAGGATTAAAAACCAAAAGATTGCTCCGTATTCCAGAAATATATTTGTAAAGCCAGACAAAAGAAGGGTTATTGCACATATAAGCAAAAAAAATACATAATCATTTTTATATATCTCTTCAATTTTATCCAATAGGTAGTACGATATGTAAAAATTGAACAACACATTTAATGGTAATGGATCATTTTCAATTAGGAGTTGAACGAATATAAACAATAAAACGGCATAGATTAATATTCTATTATTATTGCTACTTTTTTTCCTGTTAAAACCATGTAAAACAGCAAAAATTATCATAGATGTTCTTCCGATTACTCTCAATAATCTTGCGCTTGGTAAGAAGTAATAGCCGACATGGTCTATTACCATTAGGATAAAGGCTAAAGATTTATATATGTCATAGGTATTTAAATTACCGTACTTTTTTAGTTTATCAAACATTTTAATTAATGTTTTCCATTATTTCGTCTAGGATTAATGTGAAGTTGATCGAATTTTTGCATATACCATATGTTTCCTTAAATTTATCTCTATAATCACTGTTTTCTATTAATCTTATAACTTCAGTATAGTTTTTATATTTTATGTTTTTTTCAATATTGGTTATTAAAGCATCTATTTTACTATTATCATTTTCATCATCGGTTATTTTTCTAATTTTGATATTGTCATCAATAAATGTTTTTAAAATATTTTGTTTTTGTTTGTTATTATCTCTATTATTAATTGTTAATAATTGTTTATATTCCTCCTTAAAGACATCTATAATATTTACATCTTTTTCATCTGGTATTTTATATGCTTCTAACCTTATTACAATGTCATATAATTTATTATCATTTTTTGTTAATGACTTAAGATATTCAAATTCATCAACAAAATCTTTATTCTCGCTGTGTAATCTATATATTTTGTATATTGTTGCCATTATTTGTAGATCCTTAGTGTTCTGAACCGGAGTTTTATTTCCAACTTTTATAATTTCTTCTTTGAGACTATTAACTTCTTCGTATAGTGTTAGCATCTCATTTCTTAAATAATTTAGCTCGTTTCTTAGCCCTTCAATTTTTAGGTTATTTTCCTCTCGGTATAGTGTGTCATCATTATTTATTTTTACTTGCTCTACACTAGTATTGCTTTTGTTGTTGAATTTAACTGTTGTTATCTTGTGTATTTTACCAATATTTTTGTAACCAAATAATGATATTGTTAATAGAATCAATACAAAAATGATTCTTACAACCGTTTTCTTGTTTATTAAATCCTTAATTTTATTTAATTTCATATTCAAAATTTTTTAACATCCAACATATTTTTAATATTTTTTATTTAATTTCAATATTTTTTGTGGATACATTTTCCATAGTGTTTAGTTAAATGCTTTTTTAATGTAATGTTAATGTAAATTCTGTCAAGATTATAATAATTTCCTTGTTATTTTTAAATTAAAAAGTAAAATCATGTCATAAAAAAATATAAAATATGAAGTATATGAACAACGAAGAATTAAAATTAATGGCAAATGCCATAAGGTGTTTATCTCTTGACGCTGTAGCAAAGGCGAATTCTGGACATCCGGGATTACCGTTGGGTTTCGCTGATGTTGCAACGGTACTATTTAGTGAATATTTGAAATTTTTACCGCAAAAACCAAATTGGGCCGACAGAGATAGATTTGTATTATCTGCTGGTCATGGTTCAATGCTGTTGTATTCTTTGTTGTATCTTACTGGTTACGAAGATTGTTCTTTAGAACAAATTAAAAATTTTAGACAACTACACTCTAAAACTGCTGGACATCCAGAATATGGCTATCTAAATGGTATTGAAACCACGACGGGACCTTTGGGTCAAGGTGTGTCAAGCGCTGTTGGTATGGCTATTGCCGAGAAGCATCTAAAGGCAAGATTTAATGATAAAATGGTAAACCACAAAATCTACTGTGTAGTTGGCGACGGTTGTCTTATGGAAGGTATAAGTTATGAAGCGCTGTCAATAGCCGGCAATTTGAAACTGAACAACTTGGTTGTGCTTTGGGATAACAATGAAATTACCATAGATGGTAGCACTAGTATTACTAGAAATGAAAACATGAAGATGAGGATGGAATCAATTGATTTTAAATATCTTGAGGCTGATGGACATGATTATGATTCCATTAAAACGGCTTTAACTGAAGCACAAAATAGTGATAAACCTGTATTTATATCTTTTAGAACAAAAATAGGTTATGGTTCACCGAAGGAATGCACCAATAAATGTCATGGTTCTCCAATACTTGGGGATGATTTGATAGCCACCAAAAAGAATATTGGTTGTGAAGGGTGGGGTGATTTTGAAATTCCAGAAAATGTGTTGAATTTATGGAGAAATGTAGCGAAAAGAAATGAAACAAAGTTTACCGAATGGAAAAATAATGCTGAGAATGATGAGAAATTTGTTGAATTTTCAAGAGTTATAAAAAATGAATTGCCAGAGAATTGGAAAGAAAGATTGGAAAAATATAAGGAAGAAATAATTAAAGAGAAGCCGAAAGAGGCCACAAGAAAGTCGTCGCAAAAGGCTCTGGAAATTTTAACCAGAAACATAGAAGAATTGGTTGGTGGTAGTGCAGACTTGACCGGATCGGTTTTAACACAGACGGAAGCTACTAAAAAAGTTTTGAATGCTGAGAATTATGATGGTCGATATATAAACTATGGTATCAGAGAACATGCTATGGCTGGTATAATGAATGGATTGGTATTGCATGGTGGTGTTATTCCCTATGCCGGAACATTCTGTTGTTTTGCTGACTACGAAAAACCATCTATAAGGTTGTCTGCGTTGATGAAATTACAAGTTTTATACATACTAACACACGATAGCATAGGACTTGGTGAAGATGGACCAACACATCAACCGGTTGAACATTTGGCTAGCTTAAGAGCAATTCCTAACCTAAATGTATTTAGACCGGCGGATCTGCAGGAAACAATCGATTGCTATGAAATAGCCATGGAGGAAAAGCATACTCCGTCAGCCCTAATATTTTCAAGACAATCAGTACCATTTATAGATGACAAACCTGTTGAAAATATGGTTAAAAAAGGTGCTTATGTTTTAAGAGAAAACGAAAATGCTAAAGTAACTCTGATAGCAACAGGTACAGAAGTTTCTCTAGCTCTTCAGGTTCAGGAGGAGTTGAGAAATAACAATATAGAGGCAAGAGTGGTTTCTGCTCCCTGTTTAGATATATTCGATAGACAACTAAAAACCTACAAGGATAAGGTGTTGGGCAAAAATACTTTAAGGGTTGCTATAGAGGCCGGTTCATCCTATGGTTGGGATAGATACATTGGTGAAAATGGTTTGTTCTTTGGAATAAAGGACGACAAATTTGGTATATCTGCTCCAGCTGAAAAAGTTTATGAATATTTTGGTTTAACAAAAGAGAATATAGTTAAGGTTATAAAAGTTAGTTTATAAATGGTCAAAGAGATTAAAAAAATAGCGATTCTAACCAGTGGTGGAGATTGTGCTGGCTTGAATGCTGTAATGAATGCTGTTGTTAGACGGGCAACCGAAAAGGGAATAGAGGTATATGGAATACATGATGGTACATTTGGGTTAATATACCCAAATGTATCTTACAGAAGATTAACCGTAAAAGATTTTCAGAATGAATTTTCCTGTATAAAAAATGCCGGAACAATCTTGGGAAGTGTCAACAATATGAAGATGGAAAATAAATCATATCTGCAGTATGCTGATGCTTTTAGAAAAGGTGTTGAAGAACTTAGTATAAACTCAATTGTGGTTGTAGGCGGTGATGGGTCCGCTGCAATTATAAACGATTTTACTAAGGGAACCGACATAAACGTTGTTTTAATTCCAAAAACCATAGATAATGACACACCCTATACGGAATATTCAATAGGTTTTGATACCGCAAGAAATGTTTGTATGGAGATGTTGGATATGATACAGACAACCGCTTCAAGTCATCATAGAATTATGGTGGTGGAGGTTATGGGACGAGATGCTGGACATTTAGCTCTACACTCAGCAATAGCAGCATCTGCTAATGTGTGTCTAATCCCTGAAATACCCTATAGGTATGATAATGTTGTAAGAAAAATAAGAGAGATTAAAGATCAGGGTATAAATTATTCACTTGTGGTTGTATCTGAAGGTTGTAAAACTGAAAATGACGAAATAATTCATGTGAAAAGAAGCAACGGTATGAAAAGCTATTGTGGCTTTGGCAATTATCTTGCCAATAAACTTGAAGGTGAAGGTAATGATTTTATTGTAAGATCAACAACATTGGGACATCTGCAGAGGGGTGGAAGGCCAAGTTGTTTCGATAGGATAACTGCCGCAAGATTTGGAGTTCACGCTGTTGATATAATATGCGAAGGAAAAAGTAGAAGGATGGTGGCCTTAAAGGATGGAAAAATAGTTGATGTTGATCTTGAAGAGGCGGTAAAAACTGGGTCACAATTTGTTGATAAACATGGTGATCTGGTGGATACGGCAAAAGCTTTGGGGATTTACGTTGGGGAAATTTAATAAAATTATAATTTACTTTTCCGTATGAAAATTAACATAATAACCATTGGTAGTTTTGGAAAAAATGACGAATACTCTTCACTTTTTAAAGAGTATAGGAAACGTTTACCTTGGAATATTAATTTGTTGGAGCTGAAGAATTGTAGAAGCGATAATGTGACAGAGAGAGTTGAGAAGGAAGGAATTGAACTTTTAAAAAACAGGGTAAAGGGTAATAAATTGATCGTGCTGGATGAAAGAGGTGAAATAACAACTACAAATAAATTTGAAAATGTTTGTAGAAATTTTATTGAGACATCCGGAGGTATAGATTTTATAATTGGAGGATCCGACGGTCTTTCACAAAAGGTTAGAGACGAAGCAGATTTTGTATTGTCGTTTGGCAAAATGGTATTTCCACATCTCATGGTTAGGGTTATGTTGATTGAACAGCTGTACAGAGTTTATACCATCGAAAGTGGACATCCATATCATAAATAGTAGGTTTATTTACCACATTCTTATTCATACCTTAAAATCTCTGCTGGAGATGTTAGGCTGGCCTTGTGAGCTGGGTACAGAGTGGCTAAAAATGATAAAAGAATTGACATTGATGATATTAAGATAACATCACTAATGAAGACCTTTGATGGTAATTGTGATAGAAAATAGATAGTTGGATTGAAAAGATTTAATCCAAAAATATTTTCTAAAAAATGCCTAATGTTTTCAATATTATAGGCAAAAAGTGTTCCCAATGCTGTTCCGATGAATGTTCCCACAACACCAATGGTGGTTCCGCAAATAAAAAATATTCTCATTATGCCACCGTTACTGACTCCAATGGTCTTTAGAATTGCTATTTGTTTATTTTTATCCATAACCATCATAATTAGACTGGATATGATATTAAACACTGCTATGATTATTATTAACGTCAATATTAAAAACATAACGTTTCTTTCAATATTTAGAGCCGATATTAAGCTGGAGTTGGCGTCTTTCCAATCGATTAGGCTAAAATCATAATCATCATTTAGGGCGTTAACTATTTTATCGTAGGTTTCATCAATGGTTTGTTGATTTTCAACAAAAATTTCTAGAGCACTGGCTGAATTTTTGTAGTTAAATTGTTTTTGCGCCATACTAAAGGGGATAAAAACAATCATGGAATCGTATTCATATGCTCCACTGGAAAAAATACCGATTACTCTATAGGTTTTCATTTTTGGTATTATTCCAATTACTGTTGGATTAACCTCCGGAGATATAACCTTCACATTATCACCTATGGAAAGATTTAAACTCATGGCCATTTGATTGCCGATAATTATTCCTGTTTCATTGTCGAAATTTTCAAGCTCTTCAACATTATCGATGATCAGATTATTATATATTTCACTTTTGTTTTTTAAATCATTTAATAAAATACCCTTTACTAATCCGCCAACAGCCTTTTTTTCGCTGGTTATCATAACCTGATTTTCTATTATGGGATTGACAGTTTTTACATTGTCAAGCTCTCCGATTATTTTTAACATGTCCTTATACTGGTATTTTGATTCATTTTTTGGAAAAACACTCAAATGTGCATTTATGCCGATTATTTTACTGACAAGTTCTTCTCTAAAACCATTCATTACTGACATAACAACTATGAGTGTAGCCACTCCTAGTATTATGCCTATAAATGAAAACAGAGCTGTAACCGATATAAACTTTTCTCTTCTCTTTGCCTTTAGGTATCTGAATGCTATAAAGAATTCCAATCTAGAAAACACCGCTATTTCTCCACATTAAATTTGTATATTTTATATATTCCATTAACCGTTAAATCTGGTATAACTTTTGTTATAAAATTCAATTTGTCTATGAAAATATTTGAGTATCCTCCGGTCATTATAACCTTTAAATCCTGATTTTTAAGTTCGTTTTTTATTGAATTAACAATTTCCTTTAGAATACCTATATAACCGTAATACACACCAGATCTAACAGCTTCTTCCGTTGTTTGTCCTATAACTCTCTTTGGTTTAACAAAATCAACATGGGGTATTTTATCACATTTAGTGACAATAGAATTGATGCAGGTGTCAAAACCACTCATAAAGGATACTCCTTCGAAATTACCACCTTTCGACACTACACTAAACGTAGTTGTTGTTCCCATGTCTATTATTATGAAATTTTCTTTGTATAAATCTATACAATTAAATATGTTAGCCTTTAGGTCTGAACCCAAATCTTTTTTTGCCTTAAAATTTAACTTGTTTTTTTTATCATCCACATCAAACATTTTTAGTTTATTGTACCTGCAATACTCTTTTTCTATTTGTTTTATACTTTCAACAACCGAAGATACAAGTACGACATCCATATCTTTTACGCTAATTCCATTCAGTTTGAATAGATTATTCAGAATAGAATTAAACTCCTTGTAGCTGGTTATATGTGAGTCTAAAATTCTACAAACAAATTTGATTGTGTTGCCATCCCTAACCATGACACCGGTAGATGTGTTGCCGGTCTCGAATATAAGTATCATTGTGAGAAAAAATATAATTATATCAACATGTAATATATAATATTTATTTTTAAAATCAATAATTTTATTGATTTTAAAAAATATAAGAATAGTATCTGGGCAGGTTAATAAAAATAAACAAATGTCATCGATAAAAAGTACTATAAATAGAGTAGTTATGCCAATAAGCACGGAGGGATACAGTATAATAGTGTTCGTGGCGGTTTTGGCTTGTGTATGTTCTCTAATATCAAGGGTTTTAGCGTCAATAGTATTTGTAATATTGTCTTTGTGTGTTTATTTCTTTAGAGATCCAAATAGAGTTATAAACGATGACGAGGAAGTTTTGGTGGCTCCTGCAGATGGTACTGTAGATGCCATAGAAAAAGTTTCGCCACCGGAAGAATTGGAGATGAATGAAGATATTGAATGGACTAGAATAAGTATATTTTTAAGTGTTTTTAATGTTCATATACAGAGAATGCCTTATGACGGAAAAATAAAAAAACTACACTATAGAGAAGGTAAGTTTTTGAATGTGTCCGTTGACAAATATAGTAAAGATAATGAAAGACAATCTTGTGTTTTGGAGATTGAAAACAACATACAGATACCAATAGTTCAAATAGCCGGAATGGTGGCAAGAAGAATAGTTTGTAACTTGAATGTGGGCCAAGAGGTTAAAAAGGGCGATAAATATGGTATCATTAAGTTTGGTAGTAGAGTTGATATTTATTTACCAGATGATATAGTACCAGCGGTAAAAGTTGGTCAAACAATGATTGCTGGTGAAAGCGTAATAGCAAAGATTAAAAATAATTAATTTTAATAATTATAACAACAATATGAATGAGGAATAGTCATGGAAAAAGAAGAAAAAAGCAGTTTTGAGATTTATAAGTTAATACCTCATATGATAACAATGTCGGCATTGTGTCTGGGTCTGTTTGCTGTAAGATTAGCAATAATCGGTAATTTTGAAGCAGCAGGTATATGTGTTATTATATCCTGTTTATGTGATGGTATAGATGGAAATGTTGCCAGAAGATTAAACGCTTCCAGTGAATTTGGAGCACAGATGGATTCATTAGCAGATTTCTTTAACTTCGGTATTGCTCCGGGATTTATAGTTTACTTCTGGAAAATGGAAGAGTTTGATGCTATAAAAAAAGTTGCTTGGTTTCCGGTTTTACTGTTGGCAATATGCATGACGATAAGATTAGCAAGATTTAATGTTGCTCTCACAAATGAAGATCATGAAAATCCATTAAATAAATACTTTTTTAAAGGTGTTCCTGCTCCAATGGCAGCTTCTTTGGTTTTGTTTCCTATGGTTGTTAGTTTTGAGTTTCCAGAATTTACAATATTTTCAAATCCTTTGTTTGTGATAATAAACACAACAGTTGTCGCTCTATTGGCTGGTAGTGTAATTCCTACACCGTGTTTGAAGAAAGTAAAATTTAAATCTTCACAGAAGCAACTGTTGTTGATGACAATAGGTGTTTTGTTGATTGGATTATTGATAAAAGTTTGGTTGTTCAGTTCAATTATTTGTTTCATGTATATAATTATGATATTTATTGGTTGGGGATACTACTATAAGTTTTACAAAGAATTAAATGGAAATAAAAAATAACAGAAAAAGTACAGTATCGTTATGAATATTTTGGAAGTAAAAGATATAAGTAAAAACTACTCCACTAAAAATGTTTTGAATGGTGTTAGTCTAGAGGTTAAAGAGGGTGAAGTTTTTGGTCTGATAGGGCTAAACGGAGCCGGAAAAACAACTATAATTAAAACCATTTTGAATTTAATAAAACAGGATAGTGGAGTAGTTAAAATATGTGGTGTTGATGCCAGTAAACATGAAAGCAGAGAAAATATATCTTACCTTCCGGAAAAATTTCAACCGTCGCAACAGTTGAAGGTTATTGAATTTATTAAAATATTTTCCAAAAATTTCGATCTGGAAAAAATAAAAGATTTGTGTGATGTTTTAGCATTAGATGTTGATGTTTTAAATAGAAAAATTAGTAGTTTATCTAAGGGTATGAGTCAAAAGGTTGGACTTATAACCAGTTTTATTGATAATAAAAAACTAATTATATTGGATGAACCTATGAGTGGTTTAGACCCAAAGGCCAGAATAAATTTGAAAAATTTACTGTTAAATTATAAAAAAAGCGGTAACTCTGTATTTTTTAGTTCACACATACTGGCGGATATAGATGAGATATGTGACAGAGTTGCGGTTCTGCACAACGGTGATATTCGATTTGTGGACACACCAGCGGCTTTAAAGAATAAGTTCAATACCACTTCATTGGAGAAAGCATTTTTAATGGAAATTGGGGCGATATAAGTTATAAAAATATAAAATATATAGCCCTATAGCCCCAATACCTTTTGATCTATTATGCTTTTATTTTTTGTTTAGTTTGTCTATGAAGTTTGCTGCTTCTCTAATTTTTGTTTTTTCTTCTTCCGTTATATCATATTCGATTACTTTTTCTACTCCATCTTTTCCCATAACTGCAGGGCAACCCATACAGATATTTTCAACCCCGTATTCGCCGTTGCAGTACAAAGATACAGGTAAAGTTTTCTTTTCGTCGTTTAAATGACACTTCAAAACATTAAAAATTGACACCGCTGGACCAAAAACAGTACTTTCTTTTTGTAGTAGATTTACTATTGTACCTCCGCCATTTGTTGCGGTGTTACATATTTCTGCGATTTTTTCCGACGATATGTTTGCATCTTTCTTTATATAATCAAAAAGTGGCACACCATCAACTGTTGTTTTACTTAGAAGATATACTATTTGAAGCCCATGTTGACACATTGCCACAGTTTCTATCCTGTCTGCGCTTATGTTTAGTTCTTTTGATAGATAATATTTAAATCTAGTGGCATCAAGCAGATTTCCAGATCCGACCGTTTTTCTTCTGTAAAATCCACCAAAATCAATAAACTCTTTTAGTATTGCATCCAGTGGGTTTGTTACCATTATTATCAATGGTTGTTTTTCGTCCGTTGGTATTACAGATCTTAAATCTCCGGCTATTTGTCTAATGATTTTTCTATTTGTATCCAGAAGTGTTTCTCTGTCCTGATAACCATTTTTATGAACAGCACCGGCCGTTATAACGATGGCATCGGAGCCTTTAATTTTTGAATAATCATTACAACCAATGACTGAAATATTTTTTCCGTTTAATATAAAAGATTGTTGTAAATCTATGGCTTTTCCTTTGGCAAAATCTTCATTTATATCAAGCAACACTATTTCGTTGCAAATTTTGTTTATACCCGATATAAACGCTGTGCTGGAGGCAACGGCACCGGAACCTATAAATGATATTTTTATGTTTGTCATCCTGATTAAATTTGTTGGTCTAACCCTGTATACAATATTATTTTATTTTTTTCAAGGAGTTAATTCATAATTTTTATTAAATTGCACCAAAAAATGTATATAATATCTATTATAATTACTTTTAGTTGATATAGATTCAATATCAAAATTGAAAGATTGTTCACAAAGGACAATTTTATTGTAAAAATATGCGGATTTTTGTACTAATTTCATTATATTTCTTGAAAATAAATAAATTTTGTTTATTGTTGTGATAACAATATTAAGGTAGGTTTAAGATGAATTCAAAAATAATTATTTTGTGTCTAAGTTGTGTAATCTGTTTGATTTTAATAATTGGTGTAGCTTACGGTTTGCATAGCTTTTTTAATAGGAAAAAATTGAAGGCGAAATACAAAAATATTTCAAAATGTGGAACTTAAAACGAATTTAGGTAACGTTTTGGTTATATACTATTCTTTGGATGGTCACACAAGAACTATTGCTGAAAACATAGCTGAAAAAACCAGAGCGACAATACATGAAATTGGTTTAACGGATTCATATACCGTACCGTCTGTATACTGGAAAAGTAAAAAACAATTGAAAAGTGGGAATTATCCAACAATAAGTAATTTACCAAATGTTAATGATTATGATGTGGTTTTTGTTGGTGCACCGGTTTGGTGGTTTACTTTAAATCCGGTTTTATTTAGTCTTTTGAAGGAGGTTGATTTTAAAAACAAACACGTAGTGTTATTTTCAACCCAGCAAAGCAATAAAGGTAATTTTTATGATAAATTTAAAGAAAATGTTAAAAATGCCAGAGTTGTGGACTATATGGATTTTGACAACGTAAACAAGAGTTTTGACCGACAGGTAAATAATAAAATTACAACTTGGTTGAATGCTGTTGATGATTTAATATCTCTTGAAAATAAATAAATTAAATTTATAATTATAATCAAGTTTGTATTGATATAAAATCACAATGACAGAAGAAACAAAAGGCACTAGTGGTGTTGTAGATAACAATGAATATGACGCTTCATCTATAAAAATTTTAAGAGGGTTGGATGCCGTAAGAAAAAGACCGGGAATGTACATTGGTGACACCGATGACGGAACTGGACTGCATCACATGGTATATGAAGTTCTAGATAACTCCATAGATGAAGCGTTGGCTGGCTATTGTGATAAAATAATCGTATCTGTAAATAAGGATAATTCTGTAACGGTTTTGGATAATGGTAGAGGGATACCTGTGGGAATACATCCAGAGGAGGGTAGGTCGGCAGCCGAAGTGGTTATGACGGATCTTCATGCGGGTGGAAAATTCGACCAGAATTCCTATAAAGTTTCCGGTGGTTTGCACGGTGTTGGTGTGTCGGTTGTTAATGCTCTTTCCGATTGGTTAAAGTTAAGAATATGGAGAGATGGACACGAACACTTTGTGGAATTTAGAAACGGTGTTGCCGTTGAACCACTAAAGATTGTTGGTGACTGTGATGAGTCGAAAACCGGAACAGAGGTAACATTTTTTGCTTCATCACAGATATTTTCGAACATTGAATTTGATTATTCCACATTGGAAAGAACCATAAGAGAAAAGGCATTTTTAAATTCTGGTGTTTATATAGAATTGAAAGATTTCAGAGGTGAAGAGGAAAAAAATGGTGTTTTCCACTATGATGGTGGTATAGTTGAATTTGTAAATTATTTAGATAAAGCAAAACAACAGTTACATCAACCGCTTTATGTTACCGGTAAGGATGATGAAAAAGGTATTAGTTTTGAATTATCTCTATGTTGGAATGATGGCTACAATGAAAATATAATTTGTTTTACAAATAACATAAGACAGAGGGACGGTGGAACTCATTTGGCTGGACTGAAAAATGCTTTAACGAGGGCTGTAAATGGTTATATAGATACTCAAGAATCATTTAAGAAACTAAAGATTGAATTAACCGGTGACGACATAAGAGAAGGATTGACTGCTGTTTTGTCGGTGAAAGTTCCTGACCCTAAGTTTTCTTCTCAAACTAAAGATAAATTAGTTTCTTCAGAGGTAAGACCGGTTGTTGAAAACGGTACTGTTTATTCATTGTCAAAGTATTTTGAAGAAAATCCAATTGATGCTAAAGTTATAGTAGAAAAGGCTTTTGAAGGGGCTAGAGCAAGAATTGCTGCCAGAAAAGCAAGAGAATTAACCAGAAGAAAAAGTGCTTTAGATATTGCCAATTTACCTGGTAAATTGGCGGACTGTCAGGAAAAAGATCCAGCAAAAAGTGAAGTTTACATTGTGGAAGGAGATTCTGCTGGTGGTTCAGCAAAGTCTGGCCGAGACAGAAAATATCAGGCAATATTACCGGTGTTCGGTAAAGTTTTGAATACGGAAAAATCTAGATTTGATAAGGTTATTTCTTCAGAAAAAATGGGTATGCTGATAACTGCATTGGGAACCGGAATAGGTAAAGATGATTTTGATATTAATAAACTGAGATATCACAAAATTGTGTTGATGGCGGATGCCGATGTGGATGGTTCACATATTAGAACACTTTTTATGACTTTTTTCTATAGACACATGCCACAGATTATAGAGAATGGTTATTTGTATATAGCACAACCGCCTCTGTATAAAGTTAAAAAGGGTAACAGTGAACTTTACATAAAAAATGAAACTGCCTTTGCTGAATACATCACAAAAAATGCTATAAATGATGCAGTTTTGCACTATGGTAGTGATATTTTAATGGAGGAAAAACTTGATAAATATATTTTGAAGGTTAATCACTTTGTGAATTTAATCACAAGTCTATCAAGATTTTCAAATTTAGATATACTGGAAGCTGTTGGTTACGCCGGAGCTTTCGATTTAAAGATTTTTGAAAATACTGATCTTTTGAAACAAAAGGCAGAAAAAATGGTTGAAAGATTGAACCAACTAAGAGATGATTTGGACGCTCACTGGGATTATGAGGTTGACTATGCTACCGAATTAAAATTGATAAAGACACACAAGGGTGTTAAAACTGAATTTGTTGTAAATCAAACCCTGTTGGCAAAACCTGAAGCTGTTGAAGCTGGAAAACATCAGGATGATGTTTATTCTATACCGTATGAGAACATGGTATTTGAGAAGAAGGAGGAGAAATATAATATAAAAACTCCTGTGGAACTAATTAACATAATCAACCAAGTTGGACAAAAGGGTATTTCCATCCAAAGATTTAAAGGACTTGGTGAGATGAATGCTGAACAGTTATGGGAGACAACTTTGAATCCGGAAAATAGAACTCTATTAAGAGTTACCATAGAAGACGCCGCTGTTGCGGATGAAACTTTTGCGACCCTTATGGGTAACGTTGTGGAACCAAGAAGAGATTTTATTCAAGAGAATGCTCTAAAGGTTGTTAATCTTGATGTTTAGTATTTAAGCATAAATATTATATATACAAATAGTATATATAAACGACAATAGCCCACCAAACTAGGTGAGCTATTGTTTCTATATAAAGGAGGCAATTCGATTTTAATACAACTATTAGTATATATCAAGCATTTACTATATATATTATTTTTATATATTAGTTATGTTTATTTAAGTGATATTTATACGATTTTATGAAAAAAATATTCATAAAATACCTAGTTTTTCTAATATATACTCTTTGTGTTGTCATAAAATATATACAATATTTGATGTTTATCTAAATAATGTACTGTCTACATTATAATTATGGCCTACGATTGTTGCGAAATAAATATTTATTAACAATAATCGGAGTAATTTACATGTGCGATGACAGTCCAAACAGGAACTGCGATGGCAGAGAACAAGCGCTGTGGCGAGCTGTAATATTACAGGCCTTCATAGATCTAAAAAATAGTTCTAAGAAGAAAATAGCAAACACCTTTAGAGTTAAGGCTACACTGTGGTTTAATATAAAAAATAAGGATTTTGTTAAAGTTTGTGATATGGCTAATCTAAATCCTCATTATGTTTTAGATAAAGCCAATATTATAAAAAACATAAACTACGGTAAGTATTGTAGGAACAGAGCGAATTAAAAAGATTGCTTCATAAATAGTTTTATGTGTATAATTATCTAAAAAATGTAACTTTTTGTAATAATGTACACATGTTTTTTGCTTGACATATTGTTAAAATATGGTATACTAGTTGTAATATACCATTTAATGAGGTTACTATGGATAACAAAACACAAAAAATACAAACAATACAGACACTGTAAAATGAAATAAGGGATTTAGAGAAGTGTGACGAAGTAAAAGCACAAAGAATACTTGATAATAAGCAAGAACTACCTGAGTTAATGAATGAAGTTAATAATAAAAAAGATAGCCTTTGGACTAAAATTTTGCGTTTTTTTTGGAAATAAAAAGGTGAAGAAATCAGATGCCGAAAAAGAAGAACTAAATAACAAATTTAATGAAATAAAGGATAATGAAAATGCTCTTGATGATGATACAATGCTGGAGAGACAGGAAAATTTAAAAACAGCTTTAAACAAGAGACTTGGTAAAAAGGCTAAATTCGAGTATGTAACAGATGAAGAATTACAAAAATTGAATGATGAGGAATTAGATACACTTATATGTCGAGACGGAATTCAAAAGGCAAAATTGCGAAATATAAGACAGAGTGGATATAAGATACAAGATAACAAATACGTAAGAGATATGGTAACGGAGTTATATGGTTCAAAATATGCTAGAAAAATTGCTTTAGAATGTGGTAATTTTTACATGTATAATAATTCTGATTACAATAGACTTAGAATTGATATTGAAAGAGATATTAAAGAACATCAGGGACAAATGGAACAAATGGAAGGGTTTTTTGATAAAAATGGGCAAATTAAGAATGGACAAATACATGAAGCACTTGGAGTTTTAGAAGATCTAAATGGTTTACAGAATGATACTGATGTTAAAATTGATAGTGAACACAAATCGCTAAGAACACGTGCTGATGAACACAAGCAAAATGAACTGGAAGGGATGGGCAAAGGAACTGAAGAAGAGTTCGATCAGCTACAAAGGCAGCTACAAGAACAAGAGCAGATACAAAATGCAGGGGATGATCTTGATAACCATTTGCCAAACAACCAGGTACAATTACCGTAAAGCGGTAACATCAGAGTTGTACACTAGTAATCACACTATCGATTTATTTTGTTAAACATAAACAATATTTATTGTATTATTGATATCGTGTGAGTTTGCTACAAAATAAAACTTGTATATTTTTTTTGTTGTTATATTCTATCGGTAAATTATTTTTAACAAGATGTTTAAATTATATAAGAAAATTATATTTGTCTTTACTGCTGTGCTACTATTTTCCTGTAGCAGCGATTTGGACTATTTTTTAAACAACGATAAAATAAAAGAGGGGCAATCTACCTTTTACACAGATAGTGTAATGGACGAATATACAAAAACATCAAGTGATAAGCTTAGGGTTGCGGTTTTAGTACCGCTCAGTGGACAAGTTAAGTCTGTGGGAGAGTCCATATTAAATTCAATTCAGCTTTCCCTTTTTGAGAATAACAAAAAAAACATAGTACTAAAGGTTTATGATACAAAAGGAACAACTTTTGGTGCTGTTGAGGCTATAAACAGAGCTATTAAAGACGGCATTGACACTGTAATAGGACCGTTGTTTAGTGCAGAGACGAAAGCTATTAAAAATATAATAAAAAAACACGATCTGATTGTTTTTTCTTTGTCCAATGACGATGAACTTAAAGGAATTGATAACGTATTTGTTACCGGTTCCATTCCGGAACAGGAAATACAGACGTTAATATCCTATATGATGGAGAATGATTTTATTAACTATGTAGCCTTAATGCCGAATAGTTCACATGGTGCGGCAATGAATAAGATATTAAGAGGAACAATTTTGAATAAGGATGGTCTGCTGATAAAAACAGAGTACTATGATCAGGACGAAAAGAATTTGATGACAAAGATAAGCGATTTAGCTAATTTTTATGAAGTGCCTCAGACTTTATACGAAGACTATGAAAAGAAAAAAATGGAAAACAAATTGCTGGGCAACAATGAAGAACTGGAATTTATTATACAGGAGGATGAAAAAATATATCCACAGGCCTTGTTTATACCCGATGGAGGTAAAAAAGCAGAAGAAATTGCTAATTTACTGTTTATAAATCAGAGGAATGGTAGATATATACAACTTTTGGGTACAACAAAACTGGATGGTGATACAAACGTTTTGAATAACCCATATCTTGATAACGTTATATTTATTGGAGCAAATCCGGAAAAGTATAAGAAGTTTTATGATAGCTACGTAAAGTTATATAGAAGTGAACCGTCTAAAATAACGTCAATGACCTATGATTTAGTTAATATTATAGATAAGGTTTACTACAGAGCTGATGGAATTTATAGCATAAATAAAAAGGAACTTTTGAATCCAAATGGTTTTGATGGTATAGATGGTAAATTTAGATTTCTGCCAAATGGAGTTGTTGAAAGAAAAATGTTTGTGTTACAACTGCAAAATAAAGAAAAGGTTGTGTTGAGTACAGATCAGGAATTTTTAAATTATTAATGGAGTAAAAATGAATAAAAAAATATTTGCTTTTTTGTTTGGATTGAGCCTAGTGGCCTGCGTTCAGGAGGAAGTTGATATTGTTTACAAGGAAAACAATAATAGCATTGCCGGTGGTGATACTATAAAAAAGGACATGTTTCAGCCGAGCTATATGCGGGGAACCTATGTGAAAACGGCCAACAATAAAATTGTAAGAGATTTAAGAAAGAATGACGTTGAAGTAGTTGAAGAAAAGGATACTGAGAATACAAACGATGTGGAAGAATTAAGTTCAAATAAAAAAGAAACTGTTAAAAATAAAAAAACGACATTTGTTAGAGTTAAGAGTGGTGATTCACTGTCTACCATAGGAGCAAGTTATAATATGTCGTTGAATGAAATAGCGACTTTAAATAATATTAAATCTCCATACAACATATACGTTGGACAGCGACTAAAGGTATTCTCAGATGGTGATGAAACTAAAGGGGAGGTAAAGTACAAGACTATAACAGTTGAAAGTGGTGACAATTTAATTAAAATTGCTTCTCAAAACAAGTCCACGGTTAGAGAAATTGCAACAATTAATGATATAAAACCACCCTATAAGGTTTATACAGGTCAAAAACTGAAAGTTCCTGCCAACGACTCAGCAGAATCAGCATCTGTTGATGGTAAAACTAGTGGTACAGCTGTTTATAAATATACAGTTAAAAGTGGTGATAATTTGTATAGCATATCAAAACAGGTTGGCGTCAGTGTTAGTGATCTGATAAAGTATAATAATTTACAGAAACCATACAGGATTTACGTCGGACAGAAACTCAACACCAAAAATACTAGTGGTGCCCAAGATAAAGCTAAAAAAACAAGCGTTAACGCTGAACCGACGAAACAAAATGAGGAGGTTAAACAAACCAGCACAGATAAGATAAATAAAGAGGAAATAAAAAATGTTGATAAATCCGATAAACAATCAACTAATTTGCTAAAATGGCCAGTTAAAGGTGATGTTATAAAGAGATTTGGAAAACAGGAGAATGGAGAGTACAACGATGCCATCAGTATAAAGGCGCAAAAGGGTGACAATATTGTTGCTGCCGAAAACGGTGAGGTTGCCTATACGGGAAACGAATTAAAAAATTATGGAAACATAATCATAGTTAAACATAGTAATGGTATATTGTCAATTTATGGTCATTGTGACACCATAAATGTTAAAGTTAAAGATAAAGTCACGAAGGGACAGGTTATAGGGACAGTTGGACAAACCGGAACTGTTTCTGAACCACAGTTGTACTTTGCCGTTAGAAAAGGTAGGGTAGCAATGGATCCATTAAAGTATCTAGAAAAATAATATAGGAGTAAGAAATGAGAGCAATAACAAAAGAGGCAAAAAACAACAATTCAAAGCTAATATATACACTGCTTGGTATTGTACTTTTTATAATACTTGCCGCCTATGTTATGGTGTGGCATGAGGTTAAGAAAACCATTATAAATATTTTAGGTACGGATAATGCTAGATTTGAATTAAAATATGATAAAATTAAAGTTGGCGGTTTTCCATTTGTAATGAAATGTAAAATTAATAACTTAAATGTTAAAGTGCCATACAAGAGCGGTGATTTTACAGTTAATTTTAATGAAGTTATGATTCGTAATTTAATATTCACAAAAAACGTTAATCTAAAAATCAACAAAGAGATATTGTTTAAAAAAAATACCGAAGAGGACTATAGTGGTAAAATTGTTTTGAGTGACCACGATATAAGTTTTACCTTGAACGATTCCTACAAAATAAATAATATGGATAGTTTTATCAAGAGTTTAACACACAAAAACATGAATGATATTGATGTTAATACTTTTAATAATTTAACATTGAAGCTTGTGTATGTTAATGACAATGATTACGAAAATAGAACACTAAGACTAAATGTTGATGAAATTAAAAGTATCTCCAATAATGGCAAAGGTAAACCCCTAGAAGCTAATTTTGAATTTATTTTTTCTAGCATATATGAACTTGATGGCGGTAATCCAACTGTCATAAGAAACGTTGTTGATACGTTTAATTTTAACGATGTCACCAATAATTACTCTATAAATTTAGATGGTGAATATAAAGTAACCTACTATAGCAGAAGTGCGGAAATGAATTTCAATGCTAGCGTAATAAACTATAATTATCTTGTTTCTGCGGTTAATAAGGACGCCGATTTTATATTTGGTAAAGATTCAATGTTAAAATTGGTACAAATTCTTGAATTGGCACCGGCTAATGAAAAGGATACAAGAAACAACAAATTTTACAGTCTAAAAGGTAGTAGCTTAAGTAAGAAGTTCTTTATAAATGACGTTGACATTAACGAACTGGTACAAAAATTAGTTTTTAAAAATGAACTTAATTGATGCTATAAATAAATATGCAAAAATACTAGAAACTAATGAAACCATTGAAACACCACTGCTGGATTGCAAGTTACTTTTATGTCATGTATTAAATATAGGTTTAAAAGATCTTTATTTAAAATATAGCGCTGAATTTGTGGAGGAAAACAAGTTAAATCAGCTTGTGCAGAGACGTCTAAAAAATGAACCAATATCAAAAATATTGAATAGGAAGTCGTTTTGGGACTATGACTTTTATGTAAATGGCGATGTTTTAGATCCAAGACCCGATACGGAAAATATAGTGGAACTTGTACTTGAAGAATACAGAGAAAATGAGAAGTTGAATATTTTGGACTTGGGTACCGGTAGCGGTTGTTTAATTTTGACGTTCCTAAAAATATTCGGTAACTCTAGAGGTGTTGCTGTTGATATTAATGAAAAATCTCTCAATGTTGCAAGAGCTAACGCAGAAAAACTTAATGTTAATAACATTGATTTTGTGCAGTCAAATTGGAATGATGATGTTGATGGAAAATTTGACATAATTGTTTCAAATCCTCCCTACATAAGAACCGGTGACATAAACACACTTGCGGATGATGTTAAAAACTTTGATCCGTTGTTGGCGTTGGACGGTGGTGATGATGGACTAAATTGCTACAGGTATATAGCAAAAAATATTGCTAAAAATTGTAAATTTAACACAAAAATATTTTTAGAAATAGGACAGGGGCAAGAAGGCGATGTAACAAATATTTTTGTTGAAAACGGGTTTGTGTTACACAGGACTAAAAAAGATTTAAATGGCATTGTTAGAGTTTTGAGTTTTATTGTTGGTAAGGGTAAGTGATATGTTAACAACGTCGGAGATAATAAAAAAATATAATTTATACACAAAGAAATCTTTTGGACAAAATTTTTTAACAAATCCTGAATTACTAACAAAAATAGTTAATTGTGCGGGTGGAGTGGAAAATAAAAACATACTAGAAATAGGAACTGGTCCCGGTGGGTTGACTGCAGCGATATTGAAGCAAAATCCAAAAAAACTTATAACCGTTGATGCTGATGAAAGATGTGTTAAAATAGCAAATAGTGAATTGAAACCATATTTTTTAAACCTTGAACCAATTTATGCAGATGCCCTGAATATTGATGAGGGTAAAATGTTTGGTGGTAAATTTAAAATAATAGCTAATTTACCCTATAATATAGGAACAACATTACTTTTTAAGTGGCTAAATGGTGATGTTAAACAAATAGAAAGTATAACTTTGTTGCTACAAAAAGAGGTTGTGGATAGAATTGTGGCTAAAAGTAATAGTAAAGATTATTGTAAATTATCCATTATGTGTCAATATATCTGTAATGTCAAAAAATGTTTTGATATTTCACCGTCTGCATTTTTACCACCGCCGAAGGTTACATCTTCGGTTGTTAGCCTAATTCCTAAGGAAAATATAGATTTAACATTGACGCCTAAATTGTCAAGTTTGTGTGCCATTTTATTTAACCAGAGAAGAAAAACAGTTTTAAATAATTTAAAAACCGCCTATGCTGATGCTGAAGATATTCTACAAAAAAGTGGTATAAATTGCAGTTGTCGGGCAGAAAACTTGTCCATTGACGATTTTTTAAGGATATTAAAACAGACGAATAACAAATAGTCTTGATTTTTACAATAGGTAACATACAATAAAATCAAATTTATCAAATTTTTGTATATGAAAACAGCAATAGTTTTTCCAGGGCAGGGTAGCCAAAGTGTTGGTATGGCAAAAGATTTTTATGACAATTTTAGTGTTGCAAAAAATGTATTTGAAGAAGTTAACGATACGCTAAAAAAAGATTTAACAAAAATAATGTTTGAGGGACCGGAGGATGTTTTAACGGATACGGCAAACGCTCAGCCGGCAATAATGACAGCATCTGTGGCAATTTTGGAAGTTATAAAACAAGAAAGTGGTTTAGATATTGAACGATTGTGTGATTGTATGGCCGGACACTCTTTGGGTGAATATACGGCATTGTGTGCCAGTAAATCGATAACATTATCAGATACAGCAAAACTTTTAAAAATAAGAGGAGAATCCTTTTCCGAAGCTGGGAGAATTTCTAAAGGTTTAATGGCTACAATAATTGGTTGTTCTCTAGATGAAGTTAAAAATATAGTTGAAAGGGCAAAACTTGATGGCGAGGTTTTGGAAATAGCTAACGACAATATGGTTGGTCAAACCGTCATAAGTGGTAATGTTAATTCAATTGATAATGCTATAAAAATAGCAAACGAAATGGGTGTCAAAAAAACTATAAAGTTGCAGGTGAGTGGTGCATTTCATTCTAGTCTGATGGAACCAGCAACCGAAAATATGAAAACGGCATTAAATAATGTTGAAATTAATAAACCTGTTGTTGATATTTTTGCTAATTACACAGCCGAAGTTGAACAACAGGATAATATTAAGGATAATTTATTAAAACAAATAACTGGACGTGTTAGATGGAGAGAAACCGTAGACAATATAAAAAATAGTGGTGTTGATAGATTTGTTGAGATTGGTGCAAGCGTTGTTATGAAGAAAATGATTTCAAGAATGTATCCGGATGCTGATGTTATGTCTGTAAATTCTGTTGATACACTAAAAGAATTTATCGAAAAGATTAAGTAAATGAAACTATTACATGTAAAAAGTAGAAGAGATTTTTTAAGGATACAGAATAGTCCGGAGGGTAAAGATAGTTGTGAACATTTTTTACTGTTGTACAGAAAAACATCGGATAAACATGTGGAAGATACATCTAGAATTGGTATTGTTGTTACAAAAAAAATAGATAAAAGAGCTGTGATTAGGAACCACATAAAGAGACAGATTAGAGAAATTTGTGGAGATTTGTTTAAAAATAGCAATGAATTGTTTCTTAAGAATTATGACTATGAAATAATTGCTAAGAGAAACATATTGGGTTGCAAATTTATTGATTTAAAACAAAATTTTATTAAAATATTAACAAAACTATTGGAACAAAATGGACGAAACAGTTATAACTAAAATATTATCTTTCTTAGAAGAGGCTGGAAAAATAGCAATGGATTACCAGAAACATCTATCAATAGCAAATTGGAAGCACGACTCTAGCATTGTTACAGAGGCTGATTTAACCATCAGTAAAATTTTTAGTGAAAAGTTTAAAGATTATATGAAGTTAAACAATCATACGCTTTTGGATGAAGAAAATTTACCAAGTATTAAAGAATTTTTTGATGATAAAAATGAATTTTTATGGACTTTAGATCCGGTTGATGGCACCACAACATACTATAATGGTCTGGATCTTTGGTCTATAGGTTTAAGTGTTTATAGAAATTTTGAACCATATTTGGGTTTTATTTATGTACCATCCATTGGAGAATTGGTGTATACAGATGGCAAAAATAGCTATTATATAAAAAATGCTTTTGGCAAAAATGAAGTTAAATTTAAATTGTCAACGCCGGATAGGGAGTTAACCAAGAAAAGTATAATACTACAGCACAGATTGAAAAATTATGATATAGATAAATTTGTTGTGCTGGACCTATACTCGTCATACTTGTTAGGATTTTATACTATAATAGGTAAAAGTTTGGCAACGTTTTTCAATAGACCAATGAAATTATGGGATATATCAGCTACACTGGCAATTGTAAAAAACATTGGTATGGTATTTAGAAATATAAAAGATGATAGTGATATTAATTCTCTAAAGGATATAGAAATTGATGATAATTGGTATTTGAAGAATACCTATATGATTTCCAATGAGAAACTATACAAAAGTATAAAAGATGAATTGATTCTGAAGTAAATGATTAAATTCTTCTTAATCTGAATTCTCTTTTTGTTTTAACTCTGTTTTCAATCCAATTTAAGAATTGGCTTATGGAATCCACCTGATCGTCATGTTTTCCAACCGGAAAGGAGATTAATTCATACTCCAAATCAAATAACCAGTTAGCATTTTCTCTAATTAGTATTCTTTCACTTTCAAAAATCGGTGTAACGCTGGCGAATCTGGTGATTTTGTCTTTAGTAACTTTTATTGCTATAATATTGTATTGTTCCTTCTTTAGATCCTGTATCAAAGATTGACCGCTGGCTTTATCTTCGATTAATACTGCCATAGGTTTCCATCTATTAATTAACTCCAACGATTTTCTTTTTAGTTCTGGGTATTCTAGCCAATCTCTATATAGATCAACCAAATAGTATTTATTGTTGTAAATACCCCATACAGTACATACCGTAGGGTCATTATTTATTCCAGTTTTTATAGCAGTATCAAAGCTTAGATATATATTTTCAAATGTTACATCATCATTAAAATATTTTAGCCATTGCTGTTTAAATATGCCGTAGTCTAATAACATTGGTTTTTGTTGATATTGTGCATTAAAGGTGTATATACCCATGTCTTTTTTTATTTTTTCAATTTCCTTAAATCCTTCTCTCTTTTCAAATAACAGTTCACCTTTATTTATGTGTTTATGAAAATTACCAACTTTTATATCGCAACCATCTTCAAAAATAATTGGTAAATTTAAATGGAACCAACCATCACCATCTTTATTTAATAAATATCCGCTTAAATCGTCTTGGTGTAGCCTTTGCATAACTATAATTATGGCTCCATTTTTCTTATCATTTAAACGACTGCTAAAGGTGTTACTGTACCAGTCCAAAACTTTTTGTCTGTATTTATGATTTAAGACCTGTTGTGGATTATGCGGATCATCCACTATCAATATATCTCCGCCTTCGCCGGTTAATGTTCCACCTATTGATGTGGCAAATCTATAACCATTTTTTGTGGTGGAAAATTTGTATTTTTCATTTTGACTTTTGCTTAAAATACAATCGGTAAATATATTTTTAAACCACTCGCTTTCCATAATTATTCTACAATCGGTTGAATGTTTTATTGTTAATTTTTCACTGTAGCTAGCAACTATTATTCTTTTTTCTGGATTTTTACCCAATATCCATGCCGGAAATGCGACGCTAACACACATGGATTTTAAGTATCTTGGAGGCATGTTTATTATTAATCTTTTTATGTTACCGTTGTAAATCTCTTCCAATGTTGTTGTTATAGCGTCTATATGCCAATTGTGTAGATATTCACAACCGCAGTTGACTATATGAAAACTTCTTTGTGTAAAGTATGATAAACTATTGCTGTATATTTTTCTCTTTAAATTCAGTATACTGTTATTCATTTTTATTTATTTTATCAGAAGTAACCATAAAATAAAATGTAAAAAGATCAATAACAGTACATTACTATTGCAAAATAAAAAAATATTGGAGAAATAAACTCCAATATTTTTTATAAAATTATGAAATATATTATATTATCCGTTAGCTTTAACTGTATTTACCAATTCTTCAAAGCTTTTTGGTTCGTTTATAGCCATTTCAGAAAGCATTTTTCTGTCTATAACTATATTTAATTTTATTAGACCATTCATAAATTTAGAGTAGGTTAAACCAAATTGTCTAACACCAGCATTAATTCTCTGAATCCATAGAGATCTGAAGTCCCTTTTTCTAACTTTTCTATCTCTGTATGCATAGGTTAAAGCTCTTTCACCTCTTTCTTTGGATATTCTCAAACAATTGTTTGCTCTTCCTCTGAAACCCTTCGTAATCTTAAGAACTTTCTTTTTTCTTGCTTTTGCAGCAACATTATTAGTCGATCTAGTCATATCTAACCTCTCTATTGTTTTCTTAGTTTTTTGAAGTAAACTAAGAACTTTTTAAAGATAGTCTTACTACCGCCGGTCATTTCACCTTGTTTTCTTTTATCTCTTATTTGCTGTTTACTTCTCTTTGTCATACCGTGATTTTTCCCGGTATGTTTAAACAAAATCTTTCCTGTACCGGAAATCTTAAATCTTCCCTTACTGGTACTATTACTTTTAATTTTTGGCATTTTTTAAAACCTTATTAGATTATTTGTCTGGTGGGACAGGTAGGATTTGAACCTACGACCAAGACGTTATGAGCATCCTGCTCTGACCCCTGAGCTACTGTCCCTTTTACCAGAGAAATTATATAATCGTATGTTTTTATTGTCAAGAAAAATTATTGAAATTTAACAGGTTTATGAAAAACTTACCGCATTATAGAATAATTATTAAATTTAATTTTTGAAAATAAAATAAGTGTGGTTAATAATTTACCATTTACCGGTTGCTTTTTCCAAACAATAATATATCATGAAGGCGGTTAATAAGAGGTAATTATGCTAACAATGTTAATGTTGCAGGAGGCTTGGATCTCTTTAAGAAGCAACAAATTACGATCATTTTTAACAATATTGGGAATAGTAATAGGTGTTTGTGCCGTAGTTTTGATGGTGGCGACTGGACAAACGGTGAGAAATGAAATAAATAAAGAGTTGGAATCTTTTGGTGGAAATAAGTTGGTGGTAACACCAGCAAGAACAGACTCAAATGGAGTTAAAGGGAAAAATAAAAGACCAACAACAACCTATGACGACTATAAGGCAATAAGTAAAATTAAGGATGTAAATAAAGCAGCTCCAATAGTAGTAACATCTGCTCAGGTTGTTTATGGGTCCAATAATTGGGCCACGACCATCTTCGGTACCACCGCAGAATATCTTGATATAGATGATTTTGAAATAAACGATGGTATGGCGTTCTCTAACGAAGATGTCGAGAATAGCTTAACATATGCCATAATAGGACAAACCATTGTTGATAAATTATTTAAAGAAGGTCAAAATCCGGTTGGAGAGACTATAAGAATTGGAAATGTTCCGTTTTTGGTGGTGGGAACGTATAAGGTAAAAGGTGCCGGTTCCGGTGGAACTGATCAAGATGACGTGATAATTGCTCCTATATTTGCTGTTAAAAGGCGATTAACTGATAACAAAATACCGAATCGTGTTAGCATGATCATGATAAAGGCGGACAGTAATGACGTTTTAAGTAGAGTACAAAAGAGAGTTGAAGTATTGCTGCAGGAGCGACACAAATTAGGAGAACATCAAAAAAACGATTTTGATATAATGAATCTTACGGAAATTTTAAAGAAAACCAGTAGAGTTGGTGTTATATTGTCAATTTTGTTAGCTTCCATCGCATCCATATCTCTATTTGTGGGTAGTATAGGTATTATGAACATGATGTTAGTATCTGTGACGGAAAGAACAAAAGAAATAGGTATAAGAAAGGCGGTTGGAGCTAAAAATACTAGCATTATGTTGCAGTTTTTGTTTGAAGCAATATTAATAGCAATGGTTGGAAGTGTGGCTGGTATGGTGTTTGGAATAGGACTATCGCAGATTGGCGGTTATTTGTTTAATAAAAGTGTTCCTATAAGTGTTTTGACAATTGTTGTGTCGATGTTTATAGCTGTTATGGTTGGGGTTGCCTCCGGAATATTTCCGGCACTAAAAGCAACCAAATTAAATCCCATAGAGGCATTGAAGTATTAGGTGGTATTGATTAGCTAATTTATACAACAAAATGAAATCACACTGATACTTTTATCAGTGTGATTTTCCACATAATTAGTTTCTTTTATTTTAATTTATTGTATTCTGCGTCACTAACTTCCTCAAGCCAATCGGTGGAAGCATCTTTGGCCGGAACGGCTATTGCTATGTGGGTAAACCAAGAATCTTTAGCGGCACCATGCCAATGTTTTACTCCGGCCGGAATATTTACAACATCACCGGGCAGTAGTTCTCTTGCTGGTTTTCCCCATTCCTGATAGTATCCACGACCTTCAGTTACTAATAAAATCTGACCACCTTTATTATGAATATGCCAGTTGTTGCGACACTTTGGCTCAAATGTTACGTTTGACATATGAACACCATCTTTTGTAAGTGGGTTTAAGTAGCTTTGACCTTTAAAATATTCAGCATAGGCATCGTTTTTTTCTCCCAAGCCGAATAAAATATTTTGTGGTTTGGTGCTACTTGTTATATATAAAATTTCGTTAATTTGTTTGTCTGTTAATCCGGTATTTTTACCACAAATTATATGGCTTTCTAGCTGTGATTCCACATCTTTAATGGATGAAAGTGCTGCTATTGTGGCAACTTCTCTATCCTGATAGGTCAAAACACCACGACCAAAGATATCAGCAAATAAATGTTCCTTTAAAAAGTCATCTATGGCCGGAGTGAATGTTACAAATTGGGCTGTAAGTTTCTTTACACCAGTCAATTCAGATCTTACCATTCTTCCATACTCATTTTTATTTATATTTGGGTCTATGGTTTTAGCAAAATCGCCATCTATGTCATTTATTCCTTTATTTTTTCTATTATCTATAACTCTTATGAATGTATTTATTGCATTTAGACTTCTGGGAAAACCACAGTAGGCGTACATCTGTATTAATACTTCCTTTATTTCGTTGACCGTTAATTTCTCGTTTAATCCCTTATTTAAAGCAAACTCTAGTCCAACCATATCACCTCTTGCTGTATATGAGGCGATTAGTGCTATATTTTTCTGTTGAGTTGTTAAAGTATTGTTTTCGTTAGCCATAATATTTCCGTTTTGAATTGTTACAAATAAGAGTATAATAAAAATTGCAGTAATTGTTTTTTTGAATATCATAGTATTAAAAAATAAAATTACATCTGGCGAAATTTTAAAGGTCGATTGTAAAAATTCAAGCGTTTTTGTGTATTATACCAAAAACTCGTGTTCAAGAAGTTAAAAAGAACACGAGCCATAAAAATAAAGGAAAAATGAAAAAGAATTAACTTTTCCGGCTAAACGATAATTGTTTTAAAAATAATTTGCAAGTATTTTTTTATTATTAATTTTTTATTGTCAGAATAAAAAATGTATAAAAAATATACAGTGCAAGTGTATTAGCTTATTGATTATTATTTTCGTTTTTTGTAATCTTAATTTAAGAATGTTAAAGCGATAAATGTTAAAAAATAAAAAAATGTATATTTTAGTTTTTATATTAATAGTGTCAGTATATTCAATATATAGACTTTTGGATAATTTTGGTAAAGCACCAACAGCAGCGGAAGAAATGCAATTTGAAAAATTATCATACTATAAAAACGGGTATTTTCAGGGACCGGTTACAATGTCCAGAAAGGTTGTGAAGAAAGGTTACGAAGCAACCGAAAACTTTAGTTTTTCTAGAATTATTGGAAAATCGAAAAACGCACCTAAAAAACAGATTCCGATGGTAAAACCGGTTTTTACGGAAAAACCGAGCGATTTTGCAGTTTATTGGTTGGGACATTCTAGCACAATTATTGAGTTGGATGGTAAAAGAATTTTAATTGATCCGGTGTTTGGCAATTCTTCCCCAATTCCATTTACCGTTATGCGATATAGTGAGCCGGTTATAAAGAGAAAAGAACTACCGCGGGTTGACTATATAATAATAACCCATAATCATTATGATCATCTGGAAAGAGATACGATAAAATCAATAAAAAGTGGTATTTTTATAGTTCCGTTGGGTGTTGCCACCGCCCTGAAGGGCTGGGGTGTAGCACCGGATAGAATAGTCGAACTTGGTTGGGATGACAGTTATAATATTGATACAATTACGTTGACAGCGGTAAAGGGAAATCATTTTTCTGGTCGTAGTCTAAAGGATGCTAATAAAACACTTTGGAATTCATATGTGATAAAATCAAAAAATAAAAATATATTTTGGAGTGGCGATACCGGCTATGGTGAGCAGTTTAAAGAGCATGCAAGGAAATATGGAAGTTTCGATTTGGTGGCTGTGGAAATTGATGCTTGGAATGAAAATTGGGCCAATATACATATGTTTCCGTATGAAGTTGCTTGGGTTTGTGAAGAATTAAAAGCAAAACGCCTGTTGCCGATACATTGGGGAGTTTTTGATTTGGCTATGCATAAATGGAATGAGTCCATTGAATTACTGTTGCAGGAGATGAAATCTGTTGATGGAACAATGGTCTTGACGCCTAAGATTGGTGAAAGAATCGATGATGTTAACTTGCCAACTGATGTCTGGTGGAGAGACTAAAACCATCTCCACTCCAATAAACATTAATTAATTCCTCTTCTCCTTATCTTCTCTTTTATAATTTAATTTTTAATCCGTCCACTTTAAACCAAGGTTAAAAATCAACACTTTTTTTGATGAATATGTAATATTTATTACTTCTTTTTTTATCCTTATTTAATTCTTATT
>JAFVEQ010000001.1 GCA_017475895.1 Rickettsiales bacterium | reverse complement strand
CCATATATCCGGCTGTGGGTGCAAGTGTTGATTGTACCAATGCCTACTTTGGTGGAGATCCTGCTTCCGGAGTTATAAAAGTATGTAGAGTTAAAGGCTTCAGATACTACAAAGAGGGAACCACATTCACTGTACAGGTTCACACCACCTATACAGCTCATCAGTTCTGTCATGGTAGTTATATACCGAGGGATTTGGCAAGTAGCTATAATGGTACCGTGTCAACGGATGGTTGGTGCACCGTTTGGTTAGATAAGACTTCTTACATGGCCATGACCACCGATAATAATGACACCTACAAGACCTACGAGTCAGGTCACGATGGGGGTTTAGGCACAGTTTATGGTACTCTGAAGTGTAACAGTGGTAAATGGGCTATGTACTCCGGTCAATTCAATACACAGAATAACCCCGGTGACAATTCATTTTGTGTACCCCATGGAAGTAAGGCTGCGGGAAAGACCTTTAAATTCACACTGTATGGTGGACGTGGAGCAGGAACCACCGGTAATGCTGGTAAAACCATTGGTTCCGGATACAGTGACTATACAGATTTTAAGGCATTTCGTCTGTACAGCGGAGGAGCTGGAAGTGGTATAACGGGTGGTTACAATGGTGGAGGAAGTGCCAACTCCACAGGATGTGGACCAAGTACCGGTAAGGGTTATGGTGGTGGAGGTGCTACACATGTGGCTACCACCGGTGGATTATTAAGTACCCTGTCCGGAAATAAGACTGCTGTGCTACTGGTGGCTGGAGGTTCTGGCGGTGGAAGTGAAGGTAATAAACAGTCGGGTGGTGCCGGTGGCGGTAATTGGGGTGGTGGTGGAACCATCAGTGGCGGAGGTGCCGGTAAAGATGGAACGGAAAGTGGATCATTTGGTAAGGGTGGAAACTCTCAAAGGTACAGTAGTGATAAAGGTAAGTGGTGTGGTGGAGCCGGTGGAGCTGGTTACTACGGTGGTGGTGGTGAATGGGCCGATGGTGATAACGATTACGGTGGCGGAGGCGGTGGAGGCTCCGGATATTGTAATACAAGTAAATTCACCTGTACTGCAGGTACCCACACCGGTTCAATCGGATATGTTTATGTAAACTGGTGATGAAACCGGAGGTTATTTGAGAAAAAAGAGGGTTGGTTGGAAAAATTATTCCAATGCAACCTCTTTTTGATTTATGTTTGGTGTGGTGTTGGGGTCGGAGACCTGACGGTATGAAAAAGAATGACGGTTGTGTTGTTGACTTTTTAAATAAAAAATGTACAATAGGGATCGGCAGGGCATGGCGCAGTTGGTAGCGCGTTCGTCTGGGGGGCGAGAGGTCGCCAGTTCAAGTCTGGTTGCCCTGACCATTCAACGGAACTCTTGACGGTCAATACTTGTCAAAGGATTTTCCCATTGAAGGATAAGATTTTTTCATTTACTACCGAGTTCGATAATAAAATAAAGGTTGTGAAATTCCGCGTTTGTCGGAAATTATCGAACTCGTGTAACTTTGTTTAAGGGTTGTAATGATTTTAAAATCTAAAGTAAATGAAGGGATTATAGGTGGAGGCGGCAATCGACGAGACGGATAATAAAAACAAAATTATCATCCATAAATTTAAACCAATGTGGACCAGTTTGTTTTTCGGCGTATCAACACAATTTTTGAATAGGGGCGTGGCGCAAAGTATTGCCATAATAAAGGTAAAAATTTCTATATTGCCGATGTAATAGCTAATCTCATAGAGAGAATTCACATTTTTTAATACTCCAAACATATTTTGAATGTAGTCTAGGGCATAGGACAAGTTTTCCGAACGGAACATAACCCACCCAATTATGACGATAAGTGGTGTATAGAGGTGTTGAATGAGCGCTACAATTTTACCCTCCTTTTTATGCCAGTCGGTTAATTTCTCAAAAATATTAAAAAATCCGTGCCACAGTCCCCAAACAATAAAATTCCAGCTGGCGCCATGCCAAATGCCGGTTGCTAAAAATACAATAAATATATTAAAATAGGTGCGTAGCTTTCCTTCGCGAGTGCCTCCCAATGGAATGTAGAGGTAATTTTTAAACCAAGAGGATAGTGAAATGTGCCATCTGCGCCAAAATTCTGTGATTGATTTTGAAATGTAGGGGTAATTGAAGTTTTCTAAAAATTTAAAGCCAAAAATGGCTCCGAGTCCGATGGCCATGTCGGAGTAACCGGAAAAATCATAGAATAATTGGAAGCTATATGCAACCGCGCCGATCCATGCAATCACAGGTGAAAAAGATTCTGCGGGAGTATCAAAAATTTTGTCTGCAACCGCGCCCAATGTATTTGCAATTAAAACTTTTTTTGATAGGCCGACAATGAAGCGTTTAACGCCATATACAATTTCATCAAAATTTTCTGACCGTTTTTCAATTTGATCCGCCACATCTGCATACTGAACAATGGGTCCGGCAATCAGTTGAGGAAATAGGCAGATGTAAAGGGTGAGTTTTGCAATATTTTTCTGAACTTTAACAACGCCGCGATAAACATCCACCAAATATGAAATGGCTTGAAAGGTATAAAATGAAATGCCAATGGGCATAATGACTTGAATCATGTTGAAGTCATATGTAAACAGAGCGTTTAGATTATCCACAATAAAATTGAAATATTTGAAGTAAACCAGAAAGCCAAGATCTAGGAGAACGGTTAGGGTTAAAATGGATTTTTTGTGTTTGGGGCATTTATCAAGACATAGGGCGCCGATGTAGTTAATGATAATTGTGGCCAGCATGATGATGACATAACGCGGTTCACCCCACGCATAAAAGAAAATACTTGCGAATAGTAGAAGGTAATTCTTGTATTTATTCTTTGGATAAAATTTGCATAGTATAAAATATAAGGCACACAGAATGGGTAAAAACAAAAAAATAAATGTCGTAGAAGAAAAAAGCATTTTAATCCTCCGGAAATTTTAAGCTAAGCAATGCAGGAACATACCGTTCCACTGTTTCTAAAATAATAATATCTGCATTGTTTTTAATATATTCTAAATCCTCTTTGTTAATATCGTGCCTCCATTCATATTTCACAGATGCAAAAGTGTTGTTGAAATACTTCACAAGGGCGCTTGAAAATGAATCGCGAAAAACAATGACGCGTAATGGTTTAAGTTGATTTTTACATTCAAAACCTTTCTTTTGGTCTTTATCTTCTGTTTTATACGTACACGGGGATTCATTTGTCATTTCTGGTTCTAAATATTCGGATTGATCCTTTGAAATGGCAAAATTTATCATTTGTGATAAATCTCCGGTTTCATGCAAAACTTTTTGATATTTGGTTGGCTGAATGATTTCGATGTTTGGGTAATCTTTTTTTATAACATTGAGGAGTTCTCGGTAGGCTATGTATGCTCCTAGGTCGTTCCAATGGGTGTCTTGCTTATAGTATAAAAGTCCCTTTTCTTTACTATCTAAAAGCGTTTGATATGGGTAAACGACTTTGACTGTTGTGTTTGTGGTTAGGTGGTTGAGTAATTGATGAGCTCGACTTTCTGAATCGGGGCGAATTTTCTTTAGGGATGTGATATATTCGCCATATATCTTGTTTTTATCGGGTGCAATCAGATAGTAAAAGGATTTGCCGTTTTTTCTCGCCCAATTGTCAACGTCCGACAGATATTTTGAAACAAATTTTAATTCATCACCGGAAAAGAGTGTTTTGTTTTGAAAATTGTCTAGTGAATTATCTTCTTTGTAAAATAACCACCCATCACTGTCATGGAGGACTTTTGCATCCTGTGAAAAATTGTCGAAAAGATTCTTCAATTTTGTGTGATAGCGAATTAATTTGTTTCGTCCGTTAAATCTATCATTAAACCACTGTTCAAATTCTGAGGTGAATTTATTATTAAAATGATTTTCCACAAAAAGAGAGGGGTATTTGGCTAAAATCCTGTTCTCTCTTTTTGAGACCTCCTCATCAGAGATTTTTAACATCGGAATAAATAAAAGCAAGAAAAAAAGAGTAATAAAAATTGTATCAATTTTCTTCGGGTTTATTTTTTCAAATTTTTTTGCCAAACCTTTAATTTCATTCACAAACACGACTTACAACGTAACATAAACCAACGATAAAGTCAAACATTTTTTCATACTTTCGATTTTTTTAAAAAATTTTATGAATTGCTTGAAAATTTAATCTTTAAATTGACAATAAAAAGTTATTGTTTATTATATTACTAGTGAAACAATCGCGGTGTAATGATAAATACACAAGTAAGTAGCCAAATATATAAAAACATAATCAATAATGTGATTTTGTATAGGACGGTTTTGGTGTGTTCGTATTTAATTTTAGCATTTTTTATCACAAAGATAATGGATCTTTGTGTGTTGTACATTGAAAATAAAATAAAAAAAACCGAGCATGCTCCGTATACGGCTTTACTGTTGACTTTACACGGACCGTTGAAGGTGTTTGTATGGATAACCTGTTTGTATAGAATACTGGTATTGAACAAAATAAGTATAAGTTTTATTTTTGATTTAAGGGTGATGTTGATTTCAATAATAATAATCTGGTTGATATTCAGATTTATAAATCAATATGCAAAAGTATATATAGAAAACAGGGAAAAAAATAAAAAAAATATCGACTATGATGGAATAGATTTCTTTAAAAAACTGGCTCAGATATTTTCCACTTTGGTGGTGATTATTCTATGTTTGAGTAGGCTTGGTGTAAGTACGCAAAGTTTGACGGTGATCAGTGGTGCTGGTTCACTGGTTATAGGTCTTGCGGCAAAGGAAATGCTTTCTAACGTTTTCGGTGGTTTGATGATCTATTTGGATAAGCCTTTTTCTGTGGGCGATTGGATATCTTCACCGGATAAGGATATTGAGGGTGATGTGGAGGAGATAGGTTGGAGAAGAACGAGAATTTTAACCTTCGCTAAACACCCGATTTATGTGGCTAACTCTGTATTTATGGATATTATAATAGAGAATAAAACAAGGATGAAGTCCAGAAGGATTGATGAAACTATACCTGTAAGGTATTTGGATATTGGTAAAATGGATAAAATTGTGAAGGATATAAAGACCATGTTGAAGGATCATCCGAACATTAACCACAGGTTGATTACTCTTGTTGCTTTTGATTCTGTATCTTTGGATGCTGTGTTGAATTTAAAAATATATGCTTTCACAAATACAATTGAGTGGTTGAGATATACGGAAATTAAGCAGGATGTCTTGCTAAAGACGGTTAAAATAATACATGAACATGGTGGTGAGTTGTCATATGGAGTTAAGGAAGTTATAGTGAGAAAGGAAAAACCGGCACCGGAAATTGAGATTGATAACATAGAAATGGTATAAACCGATAGAGGAGACAAATGTTAGTTTTTACTGAAGCGGATATGGTGGCAAGAGGCAGCCACAGAGGAATATTTTTGAATGATGATTTTAAAAATAAATGTTTCAAGATTGTTATAGCAAGGAAGAAAGGTGCTTGGTGGAAGAGAATTAGGCCTATGTCTTGGTACAGTGAAAACATTAAAGAGATTAAAACATATAAATTAATAGAAAAGAAAAACGATCCAAAAATATTTGACTTTATTCCGAATTTCTATGGGGTGATTAAAACAAATCTTGGTGATGCGATGCTTATTGATTACATTGGTGATTCAATGTCCATTAAAGAATATATTGCAAAGTATGGTTTGACCGAGCAGTTGAAAAAATCTCTGATGAATATGTTTAGGGTTTTTTATAAAAACAATGTGCAGATTAGGGACCAACATTTAAATAATTATCTTGTTAAGATGGGTGATGGTGGTGATGTTAGTGTTAAACTAATAGATGGTATTGGAAGTTCGCAATTAATTCCGCTTGCGGACCACGTTCCTTTTATTGGCAGAAGACAGCTGCTGAGGAGAATAAACAAACTTTTTAACGCCATCTATGAGGAATTTCCGGATTATAGGGGCTCGCTAAAATTTGACAGAGAGGACGCAACCGCTGGAGACTAGTGTAGCTAATCAATGTGGATTGCGAGCGACAAAACTATTAAAACTATTTCAACCAGTAATCTATTGTTATAACAACCCTGACTTCTTTATCTTTTTCAAAAGATTCATCGCCTCCGTAGCTGGTGCTTTTGTTTTTTGGAGTTATGTTGAATAGTCCCTGATTGGCATATTTTATTTTGCCAACTTTAGTTTTTGAATCCTTTGCAAACTGTTCTGCAGCTTTCTTGGCATTGATGGTGGCTTCTTTTAGCATTTCCTGCTTTATGGAGTTTAATTTTGTGAATTTGTAAACAGGTCTCATTTCGCCGTAACCACACTTCAGAGATATATTTTTGTCGATTAGTGAATCTAGTTTTTGGCTTGTGATACTGACTAGATCAACATTTTTTGTTATTATGGATATGCTCTGGGTCATTATGTACCTGTTTGTTTGATTCAGATCTCTGTATTCTCTAGCATCCATATCTATCAATTCTATTGGATTTATTTCGTATTCGTTGTCTCTAAAGTTATTTTCTTTCAGAAAATCTATGATTGCCTTTAGATCACTGGAATTTTTGCTTTTTAATGTACTCAGATTGTTTCCGGCATTTACAAAAGTTATGGTCCAATAGACCATGTCGGCTTTTACAACTCTTTCTGCTGATCCCTTAACTGTTACATAGCCGCTTTTTGTGAAAATACTCTTTTTTATGATGAGTATTAAAAAAGATAATGCTAACGTTATCGTTAGTGCGAAATATATTATTTTTTTCATAGGCTATAAAATCATTCCTACATGGATGGTAAAAATAATTGAGTAATAATCAAGTTTTTTTCTGTTGATTTATTTTAAAAAGAAAATACCATAAAAATATGAAATAAAAACAACAGTTATGGAAGACAAAAGTAAATATGATGTTCTGGTGATAGGTTCGGGTCCGGCCGGTGACACGGCGGGAATCTACACGGTTAGAGGAGGATTAAAAACGGCGATTATAACTGGTGTAAGTGTTGGTGGACAGTTGACGATAACAACGGATGTGGAAAATTTTCCTGGTTTTCCGGAACCCATAAAGGGTTTTGAGTTGATGGATAGAGCATTGAAACAGGCGGAAAATCTTGGTGTCGAAATAATATATGACAGCGTTAAAGCTGTGGATTTTTCAAAAAGACTCTTTACCGTAAGTACAGAAAACGGTAATACTATTAAAGCTAATAACATAGTCATAGCAACCGGAGCAAAAGCCAGATGGTTGGGTATTGAAAGTGAAAAAAAGTTTTTGGGTTATGGAGTTTCTGGTTGTGCCACCTGTGACGGTAATTTTTTTAGGAATTTGCCGGTTGCGGTTATTGGGGGCGGTGACACGGCGGGAATAGAGGCTTTGCACATGGCTGGTATTGCTTCAAAGGTGTATCTTATATATAGAAAGGATTCTCTTATGAAGATGAGTGACACTTTGGCTAAAAAGGTTCTGAATAATGATAAAATAGAGGTTCTGTTTAACAGTGAGGTTCAGGAGGTTTGTGGAAGTGAAAAACCAAAATCTGTGGAAAGTTTGAAGATTGTAAACAACAAAACTAATGAAATTAGTGAAGTTAAAGTAAATGCCATGTTTGTGGCTATCGGTAGGGATCCGGAAAGCTCTATTTTTGTTAACAGTGGGTTAAATATGGATAAAAACGGTTACATAATCACCGAAAAAGATAGTGCCAGAACCAATATACCGTTTGTTTATGCCTGTGGAGACGTAACAAACAAAAAATATAAACAGGCCATATTGGCGGCCGGTTATGGCTGTATTGCAGCATTAGAGCTGGAAGAGGATAATAAATAATTTTGACTATGACAGAAAAAAAATATAGAATGGCGGTGGGAGCAATAGTCACGGACATTGACGATAATATTGTTGCTTTTCAAAGAAGTGATTTTCCGGAAGATTGGCAGGGAGTTGAGGGCGGTATCGATGGAAACGAAACGCCATCGGAAGCTATCAGAAGAGAAATATATGAGGAAATTGGATTGACGGAAAACAGCTATAAAATAATCAAACAACTGGAGGAGCCTTACAGTTACGATTTTCCCAATGGTGTTAAAAGATGGGGTTTTGAGGACGGTAAAAAAGTTGAATTTGACGGACAAAGTAAATATTTCTTTTTGATAAAGTTAAATAAAAGGAATGATGATATCGGTTTTAGGTATGATGTTGTGCCGGAAGAAACTGAATTTTTGAGTTTTAGATTATTTAAAAATGCTGAAGAATTGGTGGAAAAAGTACCACCGTTTAAAAAAGATATGTATAAATATATTTTAACAAAATTTGGTTTGTAATGGCAAATGATCTAATTTTATTTGATAATAGTTTTGAAGTTAAACACAATAAAATTTTAAGTTATGTTTACTCCAATACTATTTTTGAAAAGAAAACGGATCTGGAGTATTTTATATACTGTTTAAGTGAATTGTATAGAATTCCGATTTTTGTTCCGGTTTTAAATGCTATAATTACACAACTAAAACGCGGTAATGCCGTCTTTAAAGTACAGCCTTTAAAGAGCTACGATAGGGTACTGGGACACTGTACCACCGCCACAAAAGAGGTAAGATCGCAGGAAAGTACTTTTAAAAATGGAATATTTTCTAAACACTATACCATAGTTATAAAAAAGATAATTCCTGATATAATTATACATGAAATTGGACATGCGGTGGAGCACATAAGTGGTATAAATGTAAATGGTGATTTTAAAAAAGCACTGTATGAAGATTTAAGGCTAAATAATACACATTTACTGCAGGTAAAAAGTGCCGTCAAGGATATTATGGAACAACAACTCAAAAATTATAAGCTAGAAAACCACATGGCAGAATTATTTGCTAGGTATTTTGAGTTGGTTGCCATGTCAAGAGAAGTTGGAGATTGGGGAGATTACCAGTTTTATTACAACGATATAATTAATTATTTTATGAATACTACAACTTGGGTCAATAATATTTTGATACCGATTTTGAATAAAAATACAGATGATGACGTAGCGGCGCTGGCAAATGATTTTGTTGCCAATCTAAAACCATATAAAAAAGAGTGGGTGAGAAATAATAGATCTAGATTCGCCGATGTTGATGATATGAATAATAAGTGGGTTGAAAGTATTACTAAAGGCAGAGAAGATGCGGAAGTTGCCAAAAGTTTTGAGAAATTTTTCGAGGGCAAAGAAATAAATAAACTTGATAATGGTGTTGAATATTTTGAATTCAAAAAAAACAAATAAATTTACATTTATTTTTTATCCAGACATAAAATTCGTCCGGAATATTCGTTTACATCACTTTTTTCAAACTTTAATAGCTCGGTTACTTTCCATTCGTTTACATTTATTTCGGGAACGAAAGTATCAGCATCACCATCGTAATCAACTTCCGTTAAATAGATTCTATCCAGAAGATTATTTTCTAAAAAAAACTTATAGATGGTATAGCCACCACAAACAAAAATTTCATTTTCTCCTTTACTTTTGGCAAAATCCATAGCTTTATAGGAGCAATCAAAAACCAAAACATCCTTTGGTGCAACAAAATTTGTATTTCTGGTTATTACCATATTTGTTCTATTTGGTAAAGCCTTTCCTATGGATTCAAATGTTTTTCTACCCATAAGTATGTGGTGTCCTGTGGTTAAGTTTTTAAAGTTTTTCATATCATCTTTTATGCTCCAGAGCAGTTTATTGTCTTTTCCTATCTGGTTGTGTTTTCCTCTGGCAACTATCATGGATACTTTCATATTTTTGCTATTTTTATTTATATTTTCAATTGTATATTTTTAAAAAAATATTGCAATATTGAATAAAAAGTTTATTTTTTTATATAAATATGACATATTATTTGTAACAAAATGGATTTTATAAATAGATTGAAACTACTTGGATTTGTAGCAAAAAATGGAACGGAAAATACATATATTAAAAAATATAAAGATGATGTTTTAGAGGTGGATATTGATGATAAAAATGCAAAAAATTCAAAGATAAAATACAAAGATTTTGGTATAAGTGTTTGTAGAGAAACCACAAGCAATTTTAATCAAGAGGAAAATTTTGTAGTTTTAGAGTGTGTCAATAGGTTGTTAGAAAAAGGTTATAAAGCAAAAAACATAGTTTTAGAAAAGGATTGGGGTTTAGGACATAGTGGTAAAGGTTATTGTGATATACAGGTTATAGATGATAATAATAAAAGTATTTTTTGATTGAATGTAAAACATTTGGTGGAGAATTTGAAAAAGAAAAGAAAAATATGGAAAAGGATGGAGGACAATTATTTTCCTATCTACAACAAGAACAAGATAGCGTAGCAATTTGTCTGTATACATCAAATATTACAGAAGCTGTGGGGGGGGGGGTTATATTTTAAAAGCCTAATAATTGAGAACAAGATAGAACAATGGAAGGGATTAAACCAACAGGAAAGATTTACGTATTGGAATAAAGAGTTTAAAGAAACTGGTATTTTTGAAGACAACGTTCCGTTGTTTAAGTGTATTTCTAAAAATATAACAACAAGCAACTTAAAAATACTTGAAAAAGAAAGTGGTAATAAAATATATAATAATTTTTTAGAAATTTTAAGACATAATTGTGTTTCTGATAAACCTAACGCATTTAATAAAATGATGAATCTATTCTTGTGTAAAATTACGGATGAGCAAGAAGAAAGAGATGTAGAAACGCAATTTCAGGTTAAATATAATGAAGATGATAAAGATTTGTTAATAAGATTAAATAATCTTTATAACAGTGGTATGAGACAGTTTTTAGGTATTAAAATTCTAGATTTTGATAGTAGTGAAATAGAAAATTTATTGAATAGTATTATTAATGAAAAGAGTAAACAAAGTGCAAAGGAGCAAATAGAATATCTGAGAATTAAAAAGACACAAGAATTTAATTTTATTGATATTTATGATGATAAAGATTTTAGATTCAACACAAATATTTTAAAAGAAATAATAACAATTTTACAGGAATACAGACTGAGATATACGCAAAAACACCAATTTTTGGGAGATTTTTTTGAAAAATTATTAAATGATAGTTTAAAACAGGAGAGTGGACAATTTTTTACTCCTATTCCATTATGTAGATTTATTATATCATCAATACCACTTGAAAATATTATAAAAAATAAAATTAGTAGTGGTGAAAATAATTTTTTACCATATAGTATAGATTTTGCCTGCGGGACGGGACATTTTTTAACTGAATTGATGGAAGAGGTACAAAATATAATAAATAATAATATTAGTGAAATTGAATTAAACAGAACACAAAAAGATAATTTAAGAAGTTATAAAATAGGTTATAATAATTGGGCAAAAGAATATGTTTATGGTATAGATAAAGACAAAAGACTTGTTAAAGCTAGTAAGATTGCCTGTTTTTTAAATGGAGACAGGGACGCTAATTTAATAGCAAGTGATGGTTTGGGAAGTTTTAAAAATAGTGAAGAATATGTTGGAAAATTAAAAGTTAATAGTAAAGATAATGAAAATTTTGATTTATTAATATCAAATCCGCCATATTCAGTAAAGGCGTTTAAAAATTATGTTATTGATGGCAAGAATAGTTTTGATTTATTTAATAATTTTACAGATAATAGCGATGAAATAGAGGTTTTGTTTGTTAAAAGAATGAAACAACTTTTAAAAATTGGCGGTAAAGTTGGAATAATTTTACCAACCAGTTTACTTACAAATTCTGGATTGCACGAAAAAGCAAGAGAAATAATTTTACAGAATTTTAGGATTGTAGCTATGTTAGATATGGGAAATAATGCATTTATGGCCACAGGAACAAAAACTACAATTTTCTTTTTAGAAAAAATTAAAAGTACCAGTGCTATAATTTTAAATTATATAGAACAATTTTTTAATACAAAACAAGATATAACAATAAATGGTATTGAAAAAGTTTTTTCAAAATATTCTAACACTATTTATAATATTAACATTGACGAGTATTTAAGAATTATTGATTATAATCCAATAGAAACAACTAGAAATATTGATATTTTCAAAGAATATGAAAAATTATTTTTTAATAATTGGGAAAGAGTGAAGAATAAAAAAATTGATAAAATTGAATTTATGAAGGAAAAAATTAGAGAAATTGAAAAACAAAAATTGTTGTATTTTATTTTAACATACAGTCAAAGCATTGTAATTGGTAAATCAAAAGAAAAAGATGAAGAAAAAGCTTTTTATGGTTATGAGTTTAGTAATAGAAAAGGACAACAGGGAATAAAAGTTTATAGAGATAGTGAAAATAGAATAATTTCAAAACTCTATAATGAAATTGATAAGTATGATAATACAAAATTAAGTAGTTACATTTTGAGGAATTTTGATAGTTGTAATTTAAAAGAAGAAATTGATCATATAAATGAGGAAAATAGTAATCATTCATTAAAAGGACATATTGATTTTGTTAATTTATGGCAATTGATGAATTTTGAAAACTGTACTTTTGATAAAAGTTTGAATTTAAACAACATTAGAAAAAATGTTGATGTTATTAATTCAAAATGGGGGTTGGTTAGGCTAGGGGAAATTGCTAATGTGGAAAAAGGTAAAAGTTTAACTGAAAAAATTGCCAAACAAAGTATTGGTAATATTCCGGTTATAGCTGGCGGGACTAAAAGTCCATACAATTATTATAAAAGTAATTATGATTGTAATACTATAACGGTTTCAGCTTCTGGCTCTGCCGGTTATGTATGGTATCATGATTATCCAATTTGGGCATCTGATTGCTCTATTATAACCATTAATAATAGTTATACGTTAAAATGTATTTATTATTTTTTGAAAAAAAATCAAAATTTGATTTATTCATTAGCACGTGGAATATCACAACCACATGTCTATCCGGATGATTTAAAAAATTTACAACTCCCTCTTCCACCCATTGAAATACAACAAAACGTTGTTGAAGAATTAGATAAAATTGAAAAAGAGATAGAGAGAAGGAAACAAAGAGTAAGTGAATTAAACAATGAAATTAAAAAGTTGTTTGATGAAAGAAATTTTGAAGTTAGGGAATATATATTTGAAAATGTAATAAATAGAATAAATGGTATTAAAATTAAAAAAAGTGATTTTAAAAAGGAGGGTAATACCCCGATAATTTCTCAAGATATAGAATTTATAAATGGTTATATTGATGTTGATTATAAGGATAGAATAACGGATGTACCAGCTATTATTTTTGGGGACCATAATTGTGTATTTAAGTACGTTGATTTTAATTTTGTTCGTGGCGCTGATGGAACTGTTGTTTTTAATGGTAAGGAGAATATTATCTCGACAAAGTATTTATATTATTTGTGTAAGTGTTTAGATATTCCAGACAATAAAGTTTATAAAAGACACTTTTCTCAGTATTTATCAAAAATGAAAATTCTTATTCCATCGCTTGAAATACAAAAACAAATAGTTGATAAAATTGAAAAAATTGAAGAAGAGATTAAACAGAATGAAAACGAGACAGAATTGGAAAACATGAAAAAAGAAGTATTTAAAAAGTATGATTTAAATTGATTTTACAAAAATAAAAAATATCCTTCATATAGGAAATTGAATTAAGTTGACATAATGAATAAAATAAAAATATCTCCGTCTATACTATCTGCAGATTTTTCAATATTAAAAGATGAAATACAAAAATTAGAAAGTGCGGACTATATACATATTGATGTTATGGACGGGCATTTTGTGCCAAATTTGACATTTGGTACAAAACTTGTTAAGGATATAAGAAAACATACGGATAAAATTTTTGACGTGCATCTGATGGTGAATAATCCGGATGATTATATTTCGCCTATGGTGGATGCTGGAGCGGATATAATCACAATTCACTATGAATCATGCGTTCATGTGGAAAGAACAATTCAGGCGATTAAAAATAGTGGTGTTAAGGCCGGTCTATCGCTGGTGCCGACCACAACTGAAGATGTCCTAAAGTATATATTGAACGATTTGGATCAGGTGTTAATTATGACTGTAAATCCTGGTTTTGGTGGACAAAGTTTTATAAAATCGCAGTTGAAAAAAATTCAAAATGTCAGAAAAATGATTGATGAATGTGAGAAGAACATTGATCTAGAGGTGGATGGCGGTATCAATAACGAAACAGCTAAGGATGTAATTAAAGCCGGTGCTAATGTTTTGGTGGCCGGTTCATATATATTTAAAGCAAGTGATTATAATGTTGCCATTAACAGCCTAAAAAGGTAGTTATGGAACTGATACCACAGTACACGGTAAGTGAATTAGTCAACTCAATAAAAACAGTCATTGAGGGGGCGTTTTACTACATAAAAGTGGTTGGTGAGATAAGTGGTTGTAAGCTTTCCACCAGCGGACACATATATTTTAATCTGAAGGATGAAAACTCGCTAATAAATGTGGTATTATTTAAAAGTTCACAAAATAAAAACACACTACTGGAGGATGGTTTTAATGTTTTAGTATATGGTAGATTGACCATTTATAAAGATAGGTCAAATTACCAAATAATAGCCGAAAAGATTGAAATAAATGAAAAGGGAAGTCTATTAAAAATAATAGAAGACAGAAAGAAAAAACTTGAGGCTGAAGGATTATTTGATGCAAAACATAAAAAAATAATAAAAAGACCCATAAAAAATCTTGGTATTATAACCGCTAAAAATGGTGCGGCAATAAAGGATATAGAGGTTAGACTTAGGGATAGATTGATTATAGACAATATAATATTGTATCCGTCTTTAGTTCAGGGACAAATGGCCGATAAAAGTATAATCAACGGAATAAAATATTTTAACGAGGTTGAAAAAGTTGATACTATAGTAATAACCAGAGGTGGTGGTTCTATGGAGGATTTAATGTGTTTCAATAGCGAGGAGTTAGCTAGAGAGGTTTTTAAATCAAATGTGCCAATTATATCCGCCGTAGGTCATGAAATTGACTGGACAATAATTGATTATGTAGCCGATTTAAGATTACCTACACCTACTGCGGTTGCGGAATTTTTAGCTCCGCTAAAAAGCGAACTGGAAAAAAAATTAAACTATGTTTTTAGAAAAATTATTTTAACGGTTTATCGTAAATATAATTCATTTGAAGATAAAATTATTAATATATTTAATGGAATAATTAGGGCTGTAGGGTGTAGCTTTACGGACAAGGGGCGTAGATTTTCTCTGGCTAAAATTAGACTGTCGGCGATTGATAGAAATAAGATTTTAAAACTTGGTTATGCTCTGGTGAAAAAAGATAACAAAATAATAAACTCCAACACGAAACTGTCAAAGGGTGACAGGATTAGCGTTGAAATTTATAATAAATGCTTTGATATTGTTATTGGAGAAATTACAGAGCTCTAACTAGACCTATAACATTAATAACTGTATAAAATACATTCATCAGAGCAATTGAAACACTTCCTCTTGCTATAGCAGACAGAAGTCCCGTGGTTGAATTGAAACAATATACAAAAAAATACAAGAAATAATTTATATTTGGTGAATATATAGCAATGTAGGCACTATTAAAAACAGCTGTCAACAATGCTATTAATTCTACAGTTACAACAAACTTCTTATTTTGTAATATTTTTTTAAATATTTCTTTCATGTTTGGAATGGTTTTTCAATGCTACGATTATAACAAATAATAAATTAAAGTCCACATTTATTTTATATTTTGACAATACTGTTTTATACTCATTTTATTAAAATCTTGATTTGCGTTTTCTAAACCACGCTCCTCCTGTTTCAACCTTAGATATTCTGCCAATCCAATTTTACCTGTTTTGACGGTACATTGGTATGGAGTGTGTCTGTGTCTGTTTAATGTGACAATGTTAGCACCGTGATCGATTAGACATTTAGCCATTTTACCTACTACTTCATCTATTCCTTCATCACTTTTTAACAAAGTTGCTATGTGAAGAGGTGTGTTGCCAACTGCATCCATTGCGTTTGGGTCAGCTCCATGTTGCAGTAAAAATTCAATCATTTCTAGATTCTTATAATAGACTGCAAAGTGAAGCATATTGTATTTATATTTGCCACGTGTTGCGTTAATATCAACTAAATCCTTTTCTATAAGATTTTTTACTGCAGTAAAATTTTTACGACGAGCCGCAGCTAGTGCTTGATTATTAGATTTATAATCAGCCGACATTGGTTCTCTTTTTATATACTCAATTTTTTTGTTGACTATTTCCAACTTTTTATTTTTTCCGACTTCTTTAGTCATTTTAATTACCTTATTTCTTTAATAAATTATATTTAGCTATAAACAGATGAATGAAATCATCTGTTTATAGTAATTACTATCTACCCATATTCACAACTTCATTTTCAAGTTCACCAAAACCTTCATTGGCGGCCAGTTCCATGTTTCTAAGTAACTGTAACTGTTCTCTTCTTAATTCTTCAGGATGTTCCTGTACCTGTTGTGGTTGTTCTTCGTTGTTATCTCTTTGTTGATTTTCCTGTCTCTGTAACCTCATTCTGGTTTTCAGATAATGTGCCTTATGTTCATTTTCTGGTATGGCGGCAACCCACTGGAGAGGGGTCTCATGATATTTATCTTCCACATTAACATCAAGCCCCTTTTCTTCCACTAAATACTTTATTACATCGATACTTGCACTTCTTGCTGCATGGTGTAATATTGTACCACCTTCCATGTCTTTAGCATTAATGTTGGCACCATGGTCTATTAAAAATTTTATTGTATTAATTACCACATCAGCTTCTTCTATACTATCATTGACGACTGCATCATGAAGTGCTGTATAGCCATATGCATTTGTAGCATTGACGTCAAGACCCTTTTCTTCAATTAAATATCTTAGTAGTTCAATATTTTTCGATTGGACTGCTCTTTGAAGTATTGTAAAATTGTATTTATCTGGTCTATTATTGATATCAAATCCTTTTTCATCCACTAGATATTTTATGGCCTCTAAATTTCCCACACGTGCAGCATCGTGTAATATAGTTGTTTTGTTGTATCCTTGTGGTGTATCAGTGTCAATTCCGTTCTCCATTAGATATTTTAGTATATCTATGTTTTCGTCTCTAAGCGCATAATAAATTGGACTATGATTGAACAAATAATCTTTGTTATTAACATTTGCTCCATTTTCTACTAAATATTTTACCGCATCAAGATGTTTATTTTTAGTGGCAAAATGAAGTGGGGTTTCGTGATACATATTATGAACGTCCACTTTTGCATCGTGTTCTTCTACTAAATACTTTAATAAATCAACATTTCCAGATTTTGCTGCATAGTTAACTACGGCATTATGCTCGTTGTCAGGTTCTGCTGATGCTAGTCCGTTACCCATTAGATATTTTACCATTTCGAGATTTCCTTTTTCAGCAGCATAGTGAATTACAGTACAACCTTCTTTATCTTTTGTGCTGTTGTTATTTTTGTTAGTATAAAACTGTTTCTCTTCTATCAAATATTTCAGTAGCTCTAAATTTCCACCAATCGCAACATAGTGATCTAAACCACGATTGTCTTTATCTTTTGCGTTAATATCTGCACCTTGCTCAATTAGATACTTTGCTATTTCCATATTTCCCAATTCGACAGCTTTGTGAACTGGAGTTACTTTATCGTAAAATGCTGTATTAACATCAACTCCTTTTTCTTCCACAAGATATTTTACTGTGTTAAGGTCTTCATTTTCAATTGCCTGTCGCAGTTTAAATACAAGTTCTACCTCTTCGTTATGATTGTTTAGCAGATAATTTATCATGTCTTTTTTATCTGTTATAAACATCTGTTGTAGTGGAGTTATTCCGTCGTTGTTTGGTATATTAAGTTTGGCTCCGTTGTCGGCTAAACATTTTACCATCTCAAAATTATTTTGTTCAATTGCTTTATGGGTTAAGGTATTACCATTTTTATATTGTTTATTAACATCAACACCTTTTGTCGCTAAATACTTAACTATTTCGATATTATTTTTACGAACTGCTGTATAAATTGGTGTGTGATTGTGTTCATTTACATTATTTATATCAACATGTTTTGTTTCAGTTAAGTAATTTACAAAATCAAGATTATTTTGTTTGATTGCTTCAGTTAATATTTTTTGACCAGTTACACCTTCTGTATTAATATCAGCACCGTTTTTTAACAAATAATCTAATATTTTAGGATTGTCCCTATAGAAAGCGTAATAGAGTGCTGTTTTATTATCTTTATCAACCTCATTTATATTGATGAATGGCTTCTTCATAAGATGTTGTAGTATGTCAAGTCTTTCATATTTAACTGCATTGATGACCATAGGAACACCATCCTTATCATAAAACTGTTTAGGGTCATTCTGCTGTTCTATAATGTATTTACTTATATTGTCTGCACCATAAAAGGCTGCTCTATGAACCATTGAATTATCATCACTACCGTGTAGATTGATATCAGCTCCGTGTTCTATAAGATATTTTACTAGTTCAAGATTTTCGCTCTTTATTGCACAGTAAAGCATAGGGGTTGACCAGCAATCTAGAACATTAACATTGGCATTGCATTCTTCAATTAAATATTTTGCAATTTCATTATTACCGTTACAAATTGCCAAAAACGTTGGTGTTGTTTCATATACATCAGTTACATCAACATCTACTTTTCCTTCTTCGTTTAATGCCCTTTTTTGTTCTATTACATATTTCAACATATCGATGTTTCCATATTTGGCTATAAAATGAAGTATGTTTGTGTTACGACCGTAGTCATATTTCTTTTCAAAAATTTTTGGATCTTTTTTTAGTTTTTGTTCCATTACATATTTCAATATATCGACATTTCCGTATCGGACTATAAGTTCAATTATGCCAGTATCACGATTGCGACTATCTTTATCATCAAGAGCATATGGTGTTTGTTGTATATAGTGTACTATATCTGTATAGTTTCCGGATTTAAGTAATCTGCTCATACATGCGTAATTTTCTACATATTTGTCGTAATAGTTTATATTTTCCATTTAATAACCTTTATTTTTAATAAAAATAATAAATTAATAGTAATTCTAGTATTATACTGAATTTTAATCTAAAGTCAAATAGTTTATTAGTTATTTTAATTTATAATGATATTGGGTACTTTCGACTTGCTCGATGCTTCTGTTAGCCTCATTTAAGTTTTGTAATTGTTTTTTCAACATCAAATACTGTACTATTTTTTGATCTTTACATTCACTAATCAAATCAAGTGGTGAATAACCATTTCTATTTTTGGCATTAATATCATTTTTTCCTTCTTCTATTAAACATTTTATCATTTCAATGTTTTCATATACCATTGCCCAATGTAGAGGAGTATTACTGTTTATGTCGGTCACTTTATCAACTATTGCACCATTTCTAACTAGATACTTTACCATTTCGGCGTCCCCGCTTTCAATCGCGTGGTAAATTGAAGTTTTCCGTTCCTTATCTGCTATATTAATATTAGCACCATGTTCCACCATATATTTCAATAGTTCTTTATTATTAGATGTAATTGCATAATAAATTGGAGTATGACAGGATTTATCTATTATGTTAATACCAGCTTTATGTCTCATTAGCATTCTAGCTACTTTATTATTTTGATCTCTTGATGCAATATGAAGTACAGTGTTTCCTTCTACGTCTTTTATGTTGGTTTGAGCTTTGTGATCTAATAAACATTTTATTGTATTTATATTTCCAAAATCAACAGCATAGAACAAAGGAGTACGATTGAATTTATTTGTTGCATTGATATTAGCACCATTAGTTATTAAATACTCTATTATTTCTGGATTTTTGCAACTGATTGCTGCATGAAGTGCACTGTTTCCAAATTCATCTACCACATTAATGTTAAAATTTTCCTTTTCAACTAAATATTTTACTAGCTCTAAATTTTCAGATCTTACAGCGTAATGTAGTATTGTATTAGCATGCTTGCTTTCTATTTGGTGATTTTTGTTGTACGTTAGCATATTTTGTACATCTTCAAGATTTCCCATTTTTGCTGCATAGTGAATTGGAGTATCGCCGAATTCATTTGTAACGTTAGCATTGGCACCATGATCCATTAGATATTTTGCTATGCCGGAATCTATATGTGAGACCGCATAATGAAGTGGCGTATCTCCAAATATATTTTCAGAATTTACATCGGCTCCGTGTTCTACAAGATATTTTACTATTTTGGAATCTCCCTTCTGGGCTGCAAGCCGGAGAAAACTAATACCAAGATCATCTTTTGTATTGACGTCTACCTTGTTTTGTTTCATGAAGTATTTTAGCGGATTAATATTACCGGTTTCAATGGCTTCGAAAACTAAATCACTTTCGGTTGTTCTATTTCTTCTTGTTACTGGTAATGGTAATAGGTGCCATAGTCGGTTGGGTGTGTTTTGAGGAAATTGTGTTTCACTGTACATTTAAATTATCTGTGTTTTTTAATAAAAATAATAATTAATATTTAATACTTTAAATAATGTGGACATTATAATAAATCTTGCCTTTAAGTCAACATGTTTGTGATGATGGTTGATTTTACAGTTTAAAGCTTTTTAAAGCGTTACCCTTTGGGCTGCATTTCTTCTATCAAATTCAGAGGCAAGTTTTAGTAGATTTTCTAATTCTTTGTTGTTCTCCAATGTTTGTTGTTCCTTTTGCTTCAGTTCTAAATATTCTAAAATTTTGTCATTTTTTGATTGTTTGGCAATATCGATTAAAGAATTACCATCTTCATCTTTAGTATTAATACTAACCACGCCATTGTCTATCATGAATTTTATGAATTTTAAATAATAAAAATCTCCAGTCTTAATGGCATCGATAGTATACTCGTTTGCTAATTCTTGTTGTTCTTCTTTCTGTTTACATTGTCTTAATTCTAGATAGTTATTATTAATATTACATACATATCGATATGGAGTTTCTCCGTTTTTGTTTCTTACGTTGATATTAGCTCCGCCATTTACTAAACATTTTACCATTTCAATGTTTTTGCTTGCAACCGCCATATGAAGTGCTGTGTTATTATCGGCATCACATGCATTAATATTAACATCGTTTCTTGAAATTAACGCTTTAACTATTGGCAGATGTCTATTTAAAGTTGCCCAGTGGAGCAGAGTGCTACCACTTTCATCCTGCATACTAACGTGTGTAGTATTTTGCATTAGTTGTTTTGCTTCTTCATATTTCCCTTCTTCTGCCATTTCCTTTATATTTTTTATACGTTGCTTTTGTTTCATAAGATTCAAATAATTAATTATTTTTTCGTTTCCACATTTGACTGCGCACCCAAAGGCAGAATCTTTATTTGGACCTGATGCGTTAATGTCAGCTCCATTTTCAACTAAACATTTTATCACCTCAAGATTTCCACAAGTAATTGCAAAGTGAAGCAAAGGAGTGCCGTTTTTATCTGCAACATTAACATTGGCTCCATGTTTTATTAAGTATTCAACCATTCTTGGATTTTTCTTATTGACTGCAAAAAAAATTGGAGTTTGATTGAATTTATTTGTTGTATTAATGTCGATTCCCTTGCTCATCAAATATTCTATCGCTTCAATGTTGTCATTTGATGCTGCGTAGCATATTATGGAGTTTCCTTCCATATCTTTCGCATGAATGTCAATACCTATATTATTTACTAGATATTCCATTATTTCTTTGTTACCATACTTTGGTCCATAATAGAGTAGGAGGTTTATGTTACTATAATTACCATCCGTTCTAAGGTCAGCACCCATCCTTAATGAAGTACTTAGTTGATCAAGACTCCTTCTTTTTATTGCATCTACAACCAGCAATCGGTTTTTATCTAGATATCTTTGTATGTATTTATCGTTCGATCTTAATGCTGGATTGGTTATGGATTCATACTGATCTTCTGGTCTGAGATTAAGGATACGTTTTACTAAATATTCCGCCGCATCCATATTATTATGATCAATTGCATATTGAAGTAAAAGATGTTCTGCTATATTTCTATTTATACGTTTTACTAAATATTCCGCCACATTCATATTATTACGATCAATTGCATATTGAAATAAAAAATGCTCTGCTATATTTCTTTTTTGGTATTTAATGTTCCATGTTCCAAAATAACCTCCTCTAGGTGTTCTAGATTATTTCCAATAATTCTATCACAGGCTTTTATAATTTGTCTATTATACTCAGCATCATTATATATATTATCCATATTAATTACCTAATTTTTCTATAAAATAATAATTGTTTGGCATAGTAATTTAATTCAACAAAATGTCAACTGTTTTATTGCTATCAATAAAAAATAGATGGATAAACCATCTATTTTTAGCGTAGTATTAGATCTCCGTATCTAACACTACAAAGGTATTATAAATGGCATTTACCACTAGTGAATGCTATAGGGGTTAATCTCAATATAATCTGATAAATCAGATTCTTCGCTTGCTTCCTGTAGATTGTCAAGTTCCTGTTGTTCTTCAGCTATTTCTATTTGTTTGATTTCTTCCATATATTGTTGTCTATGTATCTCCGCCATTCTATCTATTTCACTATTTTCAGGTAAATTCGTCGTTTGAAGTGGTATATTAAAACTATTATCTATATTAAAACCATTATCTATATCAAGATCATCTCTTTTTAATAATTCCTCAATTAACCCGTAGCTATCGTATGCGGTTGCAAACTCAATTAAATTAATACCATTTTCATCTTTCATGTTAATATTATCAATATTCCATACTAATTCCTTTGCCTCTTCTTCGTCGCCATATTCAACCGCTGCTTCAATTTTTTTCATTGTTAAATAATCTGATATTTTGTTGTTGTAACATATGTGCGATGCATAATAATATGGACTGTGGCCGTTATTATCCTTCATTTTATCTAAAGCATAAGCATTTACGTTTTCAGTAAGTTTTTTAACTGCTTCATAATTTCCGTACAGAACCGCCCAATGAATTGCATTTTTACCACTTTCATCTTTTATGTTAATGTCAGCACCTTCATTTAATGTTGCTTCAACCACTTCAGGAGTTCCGAACATTGCTGCATACTGAAGTATGGTGGTATTGTCTTTTACATTAATGTTTCCTATGGTTTGTATTAATTCTATTGCCTCTTGATCGTTTTTATTTATTATTGCTTCCTTTATCTTTTCAAATTTTTTCTGATCTTCTTGTTCTAGTTTTTTTAGTTTTAAATATTTCACCAGCTTTTCATGATTCCATGCATAATCAATTGGGTCTCTTCCATCTTTATCTTTTATATCTAGACTAGCTCCATGTTTCAATAATATCTCAATCATTTCTTGATTGTTAAACGAAGCTGCCCAATGAAGTGCGGTTTTGCCGTTGGCGTCTTGTGTATTAATATCAGTTGTCCTTTCCAGTAATTTATTAAGTGTTTCTCCATTTAATTTTTTTTAGCTAGCATGTGAAGTGCAGTGCGGCCATAACTGTCATCTTTTGCATTAGCGTCAATTCCATTTTCCAACAAAGTTTCAATAATGTCTTGATTATCATATTTTATTGCTAACTGTAGTGGGTCTTTACCATATTCATTTTTTATATTTATGTTATCTACTGATTTTATCAGATTTATTGCCTTTTTTGTATCTTTGCTCTTTATAGCATCAAAAAGCTGCGATTCGTTTTTCTTCATTTTTTTAATTCCTTATAAAAATAATAAATTATATATTTGCACCTGATATTATACCATATTTTAGTAATATGTCAACTTTTTAATTGCTGATCACAGATAATAATATAAAATACCATATAAATATGCTGACAAAATAAAAAACCACCGGCAAGCAAGCCGGTGGTTATGTTGTTCTCAATAATGTATTGACTACATTGTTCTTTTAGCTTTTATTTCATCAGCTATAAATGTTGGTACCTGATCATATCTTTCAAAGATCATGGTAAATTGTGCTCTACCCTGAGATAGAGATCTTAATGTGTTAACATATCCAAACATTGATGCCAATGGAACCAAAGCGTCTATAACTTTTATTCCATCTCTGTCATCAAGGTTTCTTATCTGTCCTCTTCGGGAGTTAATATCACCGATTATATCACCCATGTAATCTTCCGGAGTAACAACCTCAACGGACATCATAGGTTCCAACAAAACAGGACTTGCTTTTGCCATTGCTTCTTTGAAGCATGCTCTAGCCGCTATTTCGAACGCTAACACTGATGAGTCCACTTCGTGATAAGCACCATCGAATAGAACAGCCTTAAAGTCCACAACCGGATAACCAGCTATAACACCTGTATTTCTGGCAATCTCGAAACCTTTTTCAACACCCGGAATGTATTCTTTTGGAACTCTACCGCCGACGATTTCACTTTCAAATTTAAAGTCTGATTTATCCTCTTCTGTTTTTGGTTTAGGTTCAAATCTAACGTTAATTTTAGCGAATTGTCCAGAACCACCCGTTTGTTTTTTGTGTAGATATTCGTGTTCTATAGTTTTTGTTATGGTTTCTCTGTAGGCAACTTGCGGTTGTCCTATATTTGCGTCAACCTTGAATTCCCTTTTCATTCTATCTACGATAATTTCAAGATGTAACTCACCCATACCCTTTAGTATTGTTTGTCCACTTTCCTTATCTGTCTCAACTCTTAAGGATGGATCCTCAGCCAAAAGTCTAGATAGGGCTATGCCCATTTTTTCCTGATCAGCCTGTGTTTTAGGTTCAACGGAAACTTCAATAACTGGATCTGGGAAATCCATTTTTTCCAATACAATTCCAGTTCCTTTATCCGTTAAGGTTTCACCTGTTGTCGTGTATTTTAAACCGGCGATAGCGATAATATCACCGGCGTAGGCTTCTTTTATATCTTCTCTGTTGTTAGCGTGCATCAATAGCATTCTACCTATTCTTTCGGTTTTATCCTTTACTGTGTTTTCAACACTTGTTCCGGATATCAATTCACCAGAATAAATTCTGACGAATGTGATTGAACCAACAAATGGGTCGTTAGCTACCTTGAATGCTAAACCAGCAAATTCTTTATCATCATACTTTAAACAGAATTCTTTACCGTTTTTTGTTCCGTGAATACCGGCAGTATCTGCTGGACTTGGTAGATAATCAACTATAGCATCCAAAAGTGGCTGAATTCCTTTATTTTTAAATGCTGTTCCATTTAAAACCGGTACAAAACTAAAGGATACAGTTCCTTTTCTTATGCAAGCTCTCAACTCGTCAACGGAGATTTCTTCACCGTTGAAGTACTTTTCCATTAATTTGTCGTCCTGTTCTACAACTGTTTCCACTAGCTTTTGTCTGTATTCATTTGCCATTTCCACCATGTCGGCTGGAATTTCATTTTCAACGTACGGAGCGCCCTGTGTTTCATCTTCCCAACAGAACCATTTCATTGTCAATAGATCAACCATTCCGGCATATGTTTCACCAGCTCCCACTGGCAATTGCAAAACCAATGGTCTTGCCTTTAATCTGTTTTCTATCATGTCGACGGTTCTCATGAAATTTGCTCCGGTTCTGTCCATTTTGTTACAGAAACAAATTCTAGGAACTTTATACTTGTTTGCTAATCTCCAGTTGGTTTCGGACTGTGGTTCAACACCAGCAACACTATCAAACACTGCTACAGCACCATCCAAAACCTTCAGTGATCTTTCAACCTCAATGGTAAAGTCAACGTGTCCCGGTGTGTCGATTATATTAATTCTATGCTTTCTCCAGAAACAGGTTGTTGCTGCAGATGTAATTGTTATACCTCTTTCCTGCTCCTGAACCATCCAGTCCATAGTTGCCGCACCATCATGAACTTCACCTATTTTGTGTGTTTTACCGGTGTAAAACAAAATTCTTTCGGTTGTGGTTGTCTTTCCGGCATCTATGTGCGCCATAATACCAATATTTCTATATTTATCTATGCTATACTCTCTCGCCATATTTTAAAACATTACATTAATAAAAGCAAAACAGAATATAAGACACGCTTATATTCTGTCAAAAATTACCAACTATATGAAGCGAATGCTTTGTTAGCCTCTGCCATCCTAAATACTTCTTCTTTCTTCTTGAAAGCCCAACCAGTGTTGTTTGATATTTCCAAAAGACTTTTAACTATCTTTTCAGCCAATGTTTTTCCTGATTGTTTTCTTATGGTTGTTGTTAACCATTTTAGTGCCAATGCCATTCCTCTTCTGTCTGAAACTTCAACAGGAACTTGATATGTAGCACCACCAATTCTTCTTGATCTTACTTCAATTTTTGGTGTTATTTTTTCTATTAATTCTTGGAACGCTTCCAAATTATCTTTTTTTAGTTTAACTCCTAGCTCATCCAATGCCTTGTAAGCTTCTTTTTCAACTATTGATTTCTTACCGTCAAGCATAACATAATTTATGAATTTTGCCACCAAAACACTGTTATACTTTGCATCTGGCATTATTTCTCGCTTAACTGCCGCTCTTCTTCTCATTATAACTCCTGTAATTTATTATTTTGGTTTCTTAACACCGTATCTGGATCGGGCTTGTTTTCTGTCTTTTACACCCTGTGTATATAGATAACCTCTTATTATGTGGTATCTCACACCCGGTAAGTCCTTAACCCTACCACCTCTTATTGCTACAACACTGTGTTCTTGTAGGTTGTGACCTTCACCTGGAATGTAGGCAATAACTTCATTTCCGTTTGACAATTTTACTCTGGCAACTTTTCTCAAAGCGGAGTTTGGTTTTTTAGGGGTTGTGGTGTAAACTTTTAGACAAACACCTCTAACCTGTGGACATGCCTTCATTGCTGGCACTTTATCTTTTACAACCTTGGGTTTCCTTGGTTTTTTAATTAATTGATTAATTGTTGGCATCAATATAACCTTTTATTATTTATGATTTAATAATAAATTTATTAAGATATAATCACTAACTCTCTTAATCAGCACGATTAAGTCAACTCTGCCGAGCATTTTAATATTAAAAATTGCTTTGTCAAGGTTTTTATAACTTGATTTTTAGGTTATTGACGCTTGTTTCCAATCAGTAGCTTTTCGTTCGTCCGCAGTTTGCTGAAACGGAGTGACTAAAGGTGAAAAATAATTTTTTGTGATAATTATATGAAAATTGAATAAAAAATGGAAAAAGTTGATAAAAAAATAAGGGAAATCAGAATAAATAAAAAATATTACTTGACAAATAAGAATAAAAATGTAAACTTAAAAGGGAGAGGATTGCCTCTAATCTTATAACAGACAACTTAGAAAATATAATCTTATTTAGAGACGAACAATATAAAGAGAGTTAGAAGTATGGCACAAGTTGAAAAAGATACCAAAAAAGGTATAGGAAAACATTTAAAAACATATTTGAAATAGCAAGAACATATTCACAAAGTTAAAGATATTTTACTAAAGATAAGGAATAAAAAAGGTAATAAATCAATCAAAGATTTCTACATTATCAAAGGTGAATGGCTAGCTGCTTTGTATGCACCACCTCAGCAAGGCGAGGGAGGCAACTAGCTGACGTAGCCGTAAAAAATATTTTATAAAAGTCAATATTTTTTTAAATAAATATTACAATAAAAAACTATTACTTTTCAGTGTATAAAAATCTTTAAAACTATTGATAAATAAAGAAATAAATATTCGGATCAAAGTGAACCGATAACATTTAACATACAATCTTTAGATATAAAATCAGAAAATCAGAATTAAACGAGGTAACACTCGATTTAATAGCCTTTATAGAAATATAAAGGCTTTTTTTATTAATAACATAAGGAAAATAATATATATGTTTGAAAAGAAAATAAATGAAGAAGAAAACAATATAAAAATAGAAGATATACTTTATCTTTTAGGTTTAGTTGCTGATAAAGTCGGCATTGATTTTAATAAAGAAAAAAATGTCGATATTACAAAAGACAGACTTTTTAATATAATAGAAAGTATAAAAAACAATAGTGTAATTAAACAAAGAGTTTTTGATTTAATACATGGTATAAAAAAGAATGGTGGTCCAGGAAGTGGTATAAAAGGACACAAAACCCTTAGACCCATTAAAATAGATGGAAGAAGAAAGTTTAAAGATTATAAAGATTTATCAAGAAAAGCAAGAGAATATTATAAAAAGAATATTCAAGGTAAAAGTATTGATAAAGATAAAATAGGAAGAATAGATTTTCTGAGAAGAGGAATAGAAGAAACGATAAGTAAGGGAAATCCACACTATATATTTCAACTACCAAAAATTATAGATAGTGGACAGGTTGGAGAACCTGAGGCACTTTACAAGAAAAGGAAGGATACCGACCTACCTTTTAATATAATTAACAATAAAGTTATTTATAAAGATATGATAAAAGATGTAGCAGTAAAAGTAAGAAGTAAAAAAGATGGAGAAAAAGATTTTTACTTAATAAAAGATGATGATAAATAAAAGATACCTACTAGATTTGAAACTTCAAAACAGGAAGACCTAGTAGGTATCACATGTATTATAAAATAAACTTTATTAAAAGTCAAGATTTTTTAAATAAAGAGATTTAAAACAATTGATTTGTTATAAACACGATTAAAAACATCCGGATCAAAGTAGTAATAAACTACATTTTATTAACGACATTGAACCGATAACATTTAACATACAATCTTTAAACAAATAAGAAACAGAATTAAACGAGGTAAAACTCGATTTAATAGCCTTTATAGAAATATAAAGGCTTTTTTATTAATAAAAATAGTAAACTAATATGCTTAGAAAACAACAAATAAATGAAGAAGAAAGCAACGTAAAAATGGAAGATATATTCAATCTTTTAAGTTTGGTTGCTAATAAAGTTGGCATTGATGTCAATGAAGATAAAAATGTCGATATTACAAAAGACAGACTTTTAAACAAAATAGAAAGTATAAGGAACAATCGTGCTATTAAAGAAAAAGTTTTTAATTTAATACATGATAGAAAAGAAAATGGAGGTCCAGGAAGCGGTATAAAGGGACACAGAACCATTAGACCTGTAAAAATAGATGGAAGAAGAAAGTTTAAGGACTATAAGGATTTATCAAGAAAGGCAAGAGAATATTATAGAGATAAATTGCAGGGGACGAGTATTGATAAACAAGGAATAGGGGATATAAACTTTTTTAAAAGAGGAATTGATGAGACAATAACAAAAGGAAATCCGCACTATATATTTAAAATAAAAGATATTATAGACAAGGGACGGGTTGAAAAGCCAGAAGAACTTTATAAAAAAAGAAAGGATACAGACTTACCTTTTAATGTAATTAGAAGTAAGGTTGATTATAAAGGTGTTGTAAACGATGTACTAGTGAAAATAAGAAATAAACAGAAAGGAATTAATACCAAAAAAGATTTTTATTTAATAAGAGATGATAATAAAAAAGACTAGTTAGTCAATATCAACCGCCTCAACAAGACGGGGGGACTAACTAGTCAGCTTTATTGTATACTTTTATTTTTAAAAGTAAAGAGATTTTTCTAGATGTATAAGGCTATTAAAGGACGATTGACTACTCAATAATTACTAGGAAGATAGACACTTCAATAGAAATTGAATTAGGTTGTATAAATAACCAGCTCCTCTTCCAACCTTATACATTTGTATAATAACGTTTAATTAAAATAAAATCAAGAAAACATAAAGAAAAAACATCAGGATTAAACTGCCATTTTCAGTGTATAAAAATCCTTAATTTTTTTAAACAATATTATAAAAACCCATATCGAAACGGGTTCGACGTATATAATAATAACACTTCAATGATTTGATAAATTATGAACTTTGGTACCCCAAAGAGGATTTGAACCTCCACAGTCTTGCGACCATTAGCACCTGAAACTAACGCGTCTACCAGTTCCGCCATTGGGGCACATGTCTATTGTAATAAAAATTATTTTAATAGCAAGAAAATTTTAATTATTATAAACTATTTAATAAATCAACAAGTTTATCAACATGTTTAGCGACTTTTTCTTCCATTTCTTTAATTTTATTTTCATCATTTCTAACGGAATAGGAAACACCGTCCGTCCAGATATAGTTATCCACCCATTCCATAGAACAAAGATTTGCCAGTTGTTTAAATGGCGGTAAAAATTCGTCTATGGTGTAGTTTTGCAGAGCGCCATGTTGATATAGTTCTGCCGGTGAACCTGTGGTGAATGATGCTAAAAGTTTTTTGCCTGCTAGTGCTTTACCAGTCGAACCATGTGAAAAACCATAAACTAAAACATCCTCAAACCAACGACGCATTATTGACGGACAGGAGTACCAAAATATTGGAAACTGTAAAACAATTACATCCGCTTTAATCAGTTTTTTCTGCTCCTTTTTTACATCAATTCTGTAGTCCGGATAGAGTTTATCAAGTAGATCAAATTCCGCCTGAGGTATAAGTTTTTGCAGTTTTTCTATGATTTTTCTGTTAGCAAAAGAGTCATTTAAATCTGTGTGTCCTGAAACGATAAGTATATTTTTCATAAAGCCTCCCACAAGTCTTCAATATCTCGCGTTGTGCGAGATATTGATTAATCTATGTTCTATTATTTCTTAGAATTCCACAATAGAGTCATATCTAGCATTCTGTTAGAAAAACCCCATTCGTTATCGTACCAAGAACCAATTCTTACAAAATTTCCTCCCAAAACTTTTGTTTGTGTTTCGTCAAAAATTGAACTTCTTGTATCATGTGTAAAGTCTATGGATACTAGTTCCTCTGTTGAGTAACCCAAAACATCCTTTAGTTCTTTTTCTGATGCTTTTTTGATTATAGAATTAATTTCTTCAACAGTTGTATCTTTTTTTGCTTCAAATGACAGGTCAACAAAAGAAACATCTGGCGTTGGAACTCTTATTGAAACTCCGTCCAATTTACCCTTTAATTGTGGTAAAACTAAAGCAACTGCTTTTGCTGCACCGGTTGTTGTTGGAATCATAGAAAGACTAGCTGCTCTTGCTCTTCTTAGGTCTTTATGAGAACTATCAACAACTCTTTGGTCGTTTGTGAATGCATGAATTGTTGTCATGTGTCCTTTAACAATTCCAATTTCTCTATCCAATATTTTAGCGATTGGAGCTAAACAGTTTGTGGTACATGAACCGTTTGAAATTATTGTATCGCTTGCCTTTAGGTCGTCATTGTTTACGCCAAATACAACAGTTTTAACACCTTCTCCCTTTGCCGGAGCGGAAATTATAACTTTTTTAGCACCAGCTTCTAGGTGTTTACCGGCTGTTTCTGCTGTTGTAAATAGTCCAGTACATTCGTAAACTACGTCTATTCCTAAATTTTTCCATGGTAGATTTGTTACTTCTCTTTCGCAACAAACTTTAACTTTTTTTCCGTTAACTACTATGTCTCCGTCCTTTATTTCAACTTTTCCACCAAAATGACCGTGAACTGAATCATATTTTAACAGGTGAACATTTGTTTCAACCGGCGATAGATCGTTAACAGCTACTATTTCTATATCTTTGTATTTTTCTATATTTTCAAAGTAAGCTCTGAAAACACATCTTCCTATTCTTCCAAAGCCATTTATAGCAACTTTTATAGTCATAAAACTCCTAACTGTTATTAGTAAAATTATATTTATTTACCTGTTTATTAAAGTAAATAAGCGATTTTTGAAATTCTGCCAGAGGGAACTTTGCAGTAATTTCTTTGAATCCATTTGCGGACGAATTGTCTCTAATGGTGAATCTTATATAAAAATGTTGCCCTCTTTGCAGCTGTGAATATATTGAATTGATGTCAGCCTGTGCAAAGTTTACCATGTTGTATTTGTTATTGCTGAAAACCTGTGATTCAATCAGTTTATTGTTGTCTATTTTTATATAGAATTTTCTATCATAGTAACCATCGGCCGATACTATTAATATCTTGTTGTCGTTTGATAATGGATTTATAAAAAGGGTTGTTTTTTCTGTTATTTCCACGAATAATCTACATCTTATATCGTTGAGCATCTCATCGTCTTCACAGGATATGTTCCATATGTCAAAACTTTTGTTTATTATTTTTTTGTTTTCTATTATTTCGGCTTTGGCTGTGGTGGCAAATAGAATTAATAGAAGCAAAAATTTTCTTAACATATCTAATATTTTATATTGCTGGGGCTAGAATAATCTATAATAAATCATTTTTCAAGAATTTTTTTAATATAAACATGTCATGAGATAAAAATTAAAGCAATTGAAAAATAAAATTTACGCAATACAATACTAATAATTATTTTTGTAAATGTTATGAAAAGAACTATAATAATTTTGACAATTCCAGTTGTATTCATAGTTATGAGTATTTTTTTGTCAAAAATGTATCTAAACAATTTCCTAAACAAAAAAATACACGAAGATAGTTTTATAGTAATTGGTAAAGGTTCTGGATTAAATCAGTTGGCAAATACCCTAGAAAAACAAGGTATTATAAACAATAAACTATTGTTTAAACTGGTGGTTAAAGCCAAAACCAAAAATAAGTCAAATATTAAATACGGAGAGTATAAATTTGATGCAAATATGACCACCAGAGAAATAATAGATAACATAATAAATAACAGAGTATTCTACAGAACCATAACATTTGCCGAAGGGCTAAGTAATCACAGTATATTAAAAATTATAGAGAATAATGAATTTTTGACCGGTGAAATGCCAAAATACAATATTCCTGAGGGTAGTTTGTTGCCACAAACCTACAAGTTTCAAAGGGGTGATACGAGGGAAGATTTAATCGTTAGAATGGCAAAAAGTATGTTTACCACCGTGGATAAGTATTGGAGTGGCAGAGCAAAAAATCTACCATTTAAGACCAGAAAGGAGGCTTTAATTTTGGCTTCGGTGGTGGAAAAGGAGACCGGACTAGAGAGGGAAAGGGGGCTTGTGGCATCGGTTTTTATAAATAGATTACGAATTAATATGCCTCTACAATCAGACCCGACAGCCATCTACGGCTATGCCTTTGGTGATGTGAGTAAAGAAAAGGATATAAAAACACATATACTAATAAGACAGGATTCACCCTACAATACCTATAAAATAAAGGGATTACCTCCGGAACCGATTTGCAATCCGGGAGAGGAATCCATAAAAGCCGTTTTAAATCCTCCGGAAACAAAATATCTGTTTTTTGTTGCCACTGGTAATGGTGGACACAATTTTTCTGAAAACTATTTTGAACATAGAAAAATGGTAAAAAGTTTTAAAAAAGCCGTGAGGGATGCTAAAACACAACAAAAATAGTGTGTTGTTTAGGGGTTTTGGTTGTAGTTTATGAAAACTACAACTCTTTAGACATTATGATTATTTGTTAACTGTTTTGATATTCAAGATTTTTTCAATTTCTTTGTAGTTATCTTCCAAAATAGTATCTAAATTTTTTTTATCATCATTCATTGTTATATTTGACGAAAATGTACCCATAAGATTCCTCAGAATATCGATGTTCCAAAACGTTTCCATTGATTTTTTTGTCATCCTAAATGAAATGCCAAGTGACATAATTTGATTATATTGTTTTATAAAACACATTTCATGTAAATCGTTTTGTAGCAAGTAATCTTGTTCTTTCGGTTTGTTTGTAGCTTCGTAATCTCTAACTGATGCTGAAAATATTTTACATATCTTGTTCCCTTTATGGATCAAATCACTTTCTTTTGTGTATTCCTTTTTAAATCTTGTGTTTTTTACATCTATTAGGTCTTTTGAAACATTATTTATAAGATCAATGATTTCCTTTTCGTCTATTTTGTCGGCTGGAAATATTGATGTCATGTTAATTAAGACAGTATTTCCTTCTTTGCGTTGTATTTCTTTATCGTTTACACCAACTGTTATAGCAAAATACTTATTGCCTTCATTATCATATTTACAGTTTGGTATCTTTATTCTTTTAAGTTTTTTATCAAGTTTGATGGTTAAATATTCATCTTTTAGTGTTGAACTACCGAATTGTTTAAAACATCCATTGTCATTGTATGTTACACATCCACTGAGACAAAAAAGTAAAACTATTACGGAAAAAAGTTTAGTCACGCCTACATCCTCCTTCATGAATATTTAGAATATTTATTTCATTGACTAACTGGCGGAGGAGAGGGGATTCGAACCCCTGATACCTGTTACAGTATGCACGCTTTCCAAACGTGTGCCTTCAGCCACTCGGCCACCCCTCCTATAGAAGTATACACAATAACACAGTATATTTATACTATTTCTTTTTCTTATTGTCAATATTAATTAGCGATATATTTTTCTTATTTAGTCTTTTTAATACTTCCGTTGTTATATTGTCGTCGTCTCTGTAGTATAACATAATGGATGTACTTAGAACTGATGTGTATTTATTATATTTATCCTCCTTGACAATGTCGTTGACAATGGTTTTAACTTCATTGTTAAGAACAGCAAGTCCATCCATTAACTTTTTCTGCAGTTCATTCTCTTTATTTTTAACTTCCTCCTGAAAGGATAGTAATTCTTTTTGAAATTCAATGGTTTTTTGCTGTAAACTTTCCTGTGAAAGCAGTGATGCCTGTGACTGCAGCTTATCTCTTTTTGTTGTGAGTTCTATCTCCTTTTGTTTTATTTTTTCCTGATAACTCTTTTTTTCCTTTTCTAAAGAATCGTTTAGTCTCTTAAATGCAACGGAGTTTTGCATTATGTATTCTAAATCAACAACCGCTATATTGTTTGCCAATGCTGTGCCAACACAAAATATAGAAAATAATATAACACAAATTTTCTTCATACTTCAAATTTAATTATTATAGCCTGCTGCATTATAGATAATAGTTTTTAAAAAGCAACCTCATAAATGGACAAAGTTAATAGATATGTATTGTTATAACACTAGCGTATTGTGCGCCAACTCTTATTTCCGTGTTGCTGTGTTATTTGTTCCATTCTTCTAGAGTTTTGTTGTCTTTGTAGAAGTAACTTTAGATTTGTTTCATTGTTTTTTGATATTTGTAGAGTTAACTCTATATTCGCCGCAAGTATGTTCAGCATCTTGTTTGTAATTTTATCTGTCTTGTTTACAAATGTCTTATCTACCATGTCGTCCGGTAAACTCAGTACATCACTATCCGATGTTTGCGGTGTACCAATTGTATACTGTTGTATGTTTGTTGTGTTTAGCTTTGTTCGCGTGGGCAGTTGTGATTGCTTCTGATTATTATTTCTTATTAATCGTCTCGTTTTAATATTTTGTCTTTGTGGTTCAATTGTATCTGAATTCATGTACCTTTCTCTTATTAGTTTTTTAGTTCTAACTTGAAATTTTTGTGGGGTTGTTGTAGCGTTCTGTAGTGGTGGAAATTCCGCATATGATTTTACCTGTTGTTGACTGCAATCTTGTGCAACATCCATAAGTATTCTTGGAGATTCCACACATGATTGTACCTGTTTTTGATTGTAGTTTTGCATATTTATACTCCACATTTTTAATAAATTTTTATTTATTATACCATATTTTTTGCAAATGTCAACCGACCTGTTAAGTTAAGCGTCTATGGGTCGGTTAATTGTGGTAATTAGTTTAATAGATACCGTTGTATTTTTTTTTGACCTATTATACCATCAAATTCGGCTGAAGCTTTTATCATATTACTACATAATTTATTTTGTTTTGGTCTTATTGCCATCATCGATATATTTTCCTTTATCATCCTTTCATTACGTTGTTGTTGATCATTATATTTTTTTAGTCCTTCTTCTATTTCCTTCATTCTCTGTTCATTTTTTTGTTCCATTTTATTATATTTTTTTTGTTCTTCTTCTATTTGTTTCTTTGTCTGTTCTTTGGCTGAAGTATTTCTTTCATTAATAAAATTATCTATTGCATCTGTTATCCATTTATTTTGTTTTTTTTGACGACGATCAACATCCTCTGAATCAAAAGTAACTACTACATTATTCTGGTTTTTTTGTTCAGTAACTACACTGCTTCTTCTAAATGGTTTGCTCTTTTCTGTTTTTATCTGTTTCTCTTGCTCTTGTGATTCAGTAACATTGCTTTGCTTATATTCGTTTGTTTTTATTTTTTGTTGGTTTTGTATTAATTCCTCTGTTTCTTTATCTGAAGCATTGAGTAATTCTGGCTCTTTCGTTTCCTCAGAAGAATTTTGTTTAACAATTACTTTTTCTTGTTTTTCGTTTAAGTGTTCAACTGTTTTTTGTTTTTCGTTTAAGTGTTCAGATCGATATTTTCTCCAGCCTTCTTGTCGATCATCTTTACTTTTTTCTGGATTTGGATTATCTAATGATGCTCCTTTATCTTTATTTTCTATTTTTTTCTTTATTTTCTTTATTTTTTCATTTATTATTGGTCTAATTGTTCTATTTCTTCATCTATTTCTTCATTCAAAGCGGCAAATTGTTCTTCTGAAATTGTTTCTTTTTGTTGTTTATTTTCCATTTTTTTCCCTCATATAGTTGTTTTAACTATTATAGCATATTTTTGACGAATGTCAACACGTTTATCAATTGGTATGTATTTATCTAAAAAATACCTCGTTCAAGAACATGAACAAGGTATTTAAATGTTATTTTCTTAGATTTATAGAAAATCTCGTAGCATTTGTTGCTTAAGTATATCATTGAAGTCGTTTATAGCTCTTTCTGTTTGTTGTAGAAATACAAGCTGAGCATCTTGATTTTGTTCTACATCTTCAGGATCAGCATTGCTTATTTGTGACTGCATATCTACCTCGTCTACTATTAATCTTCTTACTTGATTGTTATTATTGAAATTACGAAACATTTTCCCTCCTTTCTTTTTGTAATAGTCACTGTATATTATAACATACTTTTGTAAAATGTCAACTAAGTTATATTAATAGACTCTATTTTTTATTTTTCTTTTTATTTATCTCTTCATTTATCACAACTAAAGCTCTGTTTAATGTAATATCTAAAATATCATCATTTTTTACGGAAAAGAATTTTTTATTCCATATCAGATACGGACCGTATGGTCCTATATTTGCTTTAATGTCTTCGCCGTCATCCGGATGTTTTCCCACAAACCTTGGCAATTCCAATAGAGCGTTTGCTTTATTAAAATCTACATCATCTATGCTAACATTTTTCGGAATACCAACTCTTTTTGGTTTTGGTTTTCCGTTGTCTTCTCCCAGTTGAATATAGAAACCATATGGACCCTTTTTTAGATAGACGTTTAGCTTATCCTTCTGACCCAATAGTTTTGCTTCAAACTTATTTTTACTTTTGCTGCCAATATTATCATTATTTTCAACTTCTTCGTTGCCGGCTGATGCTATTTGTTCGGTGTGTTTACAACTCGGATAATTGGAACAGGCAATAAATACTCCAAATTTACCAACCTTCAATCCTAGCGTTCCGGTTTTGCAATCGGGACATTTATTATTTATGTTACCATTTTTATCTTTAACAAAGAAAAATCTGTTTAGTATTTTGCTTATTTCGGCTAAAACATCGGCATTTTTTACCTCTAGGGCCTTGTCAATTTCCTTTTTAAATGGAACCCAAAATTCATTCAACAGTGATAGCCAATTTTTTTTACCGTTGGATACTACATCCAAATCATCCTCAAGTCTTGCCGTATAGTCATATTCTACATATTTTTTAAAATATGTTTTTAGAAACGCGTTTACAACAATACCTCTGTTTTCCGCTATAAATCTTTTTTTCTCTAGTTTTACATAGCCTCTATCCTGTAAAACACTAATTATTGTAGCGTAGGTGGAAGGCCTACCTATGCCTAGCTCTTCCATTTTTTTCACTAAACTTGCCTCTGTGTATCTGGCTGGTGGTTCTGTAAAATGTTGTTTTATTATTACATTTTTAAAATTCAATTCCTCACCAATCTTTACATTTGGTAAAATTAAATCTTTTTCATCATCAACATCTTCATTTGTTTCGTTATACAATATGTAGAAACCATTGAATTTTATGACGCTTCCCACTGCTCTTAAAAGATGTTTTGATGTGGCAATATCAATGGATACTTGATCCATAATCACCGATGACATTTGACTTGCTATCAATCTTTTCCAAATCAGATCATATAACTTGTATTCGTCATCAGTTAAATATTTTTTAATGCTTTCCGGTGTTGTTTTTGGGCTTGTTGGTCTTATGGCTTCATGCGCCTCCTGTGCGTTTTTTATTTTGTTTTGATATATTATGGCATTTTTTGGCAGATATTTGTCACCATATTTGCCATGTATGTATTCCCTAACTTCCCTTATGGCTTCTGGTGCTGTATAAACACCATCTGTTCTCATGTAGGTTATTAGACCATGCGAACCATCGCCAACGTCTACACCTTCATACAATTTTTGTGCTATACTCATGGTTTTTTTGGTGGAAAACCCTAATTTTTTTGATGCTTCCTGTTGTAGAGTGGATGTGGTAAACGGAGCAAATGGATTTCTTTTAATTTCTTTATTTTCTATATTTTTTACAGTGTACTTTTCATTCTTTAGTTCATTTTTTATATCATTTGCCTGCTTTTCATTTTTTATGAAAAGTTTATCAATTTTTTTGCCGTTAATTTCCACTAATTTTGCTATTATATCTTTTTTCTCACCATTTGTGACATTTACATCAACAGACCAATATTCTTCACTGACAAAATTTAGAATTTCCTCCTGCCTTTCACAAACTAATCTTAGAGCTACAGATTGAACTCTACCGGCGGATCTGCTACCGGGTAATTTTCTCCAAAGTACCGGTGATAATGTAAAACCAACCAAGTAATCTAAAGCAACTCTTGCCTGTTGTGCGTTTACTAAATCCATATCAATATTTCTTGCTTCCGTCATGGCTTTTTCAACTGTAGCTTTTGTTATGGCATTAAACACGACTCTTTCCACTACAGTATCTTTTTTTATTGCTTTTTTTTGTTTCAATACTTCGGCAACATGCCAAGCAATAGCTTCTCCCTCCCTATCTGGGTCACTTGCTAATATTAGTTTGTCACAGCCATTCATGGCGTCCACTAATGCCTTTACGTGTTTTTGTGATGCTCTATCTATTTCGTATTTTATATGAAAATTATTGTCCGGATCAACACTCCCGTTTTCCTTTGGAAGTTGTCTAATGTGTCCAAATGATGCTAGAACCGTGTAGTCTTTGCCTAGATATTTGTTTATTGTTTTAGCTTTTGCTGGTGATTCCACAACTACTAAACTTTTCATTTTAAAATGCTTTATTTCTTTCTCTAGAATAATTTTTAATTTTTAAATGTAAATAAATAATGTAAATACAACTATATATTGACCGTAAAAGTTATTGATTGACAAATATTTTTTCAAAAATATCATAGTAAAAAAAATGATGGTCATGATATGTTTAAAGATTCAATAAAAAGATTGACAATAACCTATTTTGGTGTGGGATTTAGTAGAATATGTCCGGGAACATTGGCCAGCATTTTGACGTTACCACTGTGGTTTATAATGGTCTATATAATAGAAAAGCTAAACTTAAAAATGTATATAGTTATGCCATTGCTTATAGGTTTTTTATTTTATATTGGTTATCGTTTTACGGAGCAATATCTAGAAGAAACTAAAAAAGAAGACCCAAGTGAAGTGGTAATTGATGAAGTTGTGGGGCAGCTGTTGGCTTTTGTAATTTCGTTTTCTTTTATGTTTTTTTTAAAAAACAAGACAGAGTTGATGATATTAATAACAAACTACGGTATATCTACGTATATATACTTCCTCGTTTTGCCAATAGTATTATTCAGAATCTATGATATAAAAAAGCCGTGGATAATAGGCAAGATAGATTCACAGATGAAGAATGCTATGGGCGTTATGTTGGATGACGTTGTCGGTGGTGTTTTTGCTGGATTAACCAATAGTGTCCTGATGTTAATATTTTTACAAATAATACATCTTAACTAGATGTTGAAGATTGCAGTCAAGACTAACGATGGTTTTATCGTAAATTTTTTGAAAAAGCTTTATGGTGACGTGTATGATGATTTAGATGGCTGTGATGTTGCTATATTTGACGGTGTTGAAAGGGAGGAGATTTTAGATTATGTTACAAATGTTTATGTTCCAAATCACTTAATTGTAAATATAAATAAAACGGAGAATTTTGTTGACAATATTATAAATATTACCATGCCGTTCAAAATTAACACCTTGAGAGAAAAAATAAACGACTTTAAAAATTATTATGAAAAGAATATTATAAAGACCATGAAAGGTGTTATTAATGTCAACAAGAATGTTTTTGTTGTGGACGATAGTAAGGTTGTTCAGCTTACAACAAAGGAAACTGAACTGATACATTTTTTATACAAAAACGGTGAAAGTAATAGAGAAGATTTGTTGAAGTATGTGTGGGAAACGAAAGTGATTGACAATAAAGTTATTGAAACTACAATCCATAACATAAGGAACAAAATGAACTGTGTAGGTGTATCAAACTTTATAGAGTGTAGTGATTGCTCCTACAGTTTGAGTATATAAAATATGAAAATAAACTATCAGAAGGAAACAAAAAGCAATTTTCAGCTACAGAAGTCAGCTCAGCTACAGAGAGTTTTAAATGATGTTTTTACGAAAAGTAGTTTCCAATTCATGAATAATCAAGTTTTTGTCAATGTTGTGTATGTTGATTTGAGTAAGGACCTAATGAATGCAAAAGTTTTGATTGATATGTATGGTATTGATGAAAAGCACAAAGGTGAGCTTGTTAAAAAACTAAACACTGATTTTATAAAGCAAATAAGAGGTATATTGGGACAAAAGCTTAAATATAAATATATTCCGGAGGTTATTTTTTGCTTTAAAGAACAGAACGACAAAGAAAAGAGAGTTGTTGAATTAATAGAACAGGAAAGTAATGCCACAAAACAATCTAATTGAATTTCAAAACCGTTTTAGAAGTTTGCAAAATATTTCAAGGGCTATATTAAAACCAATACTGAAGAATCCAAAGTTCAATTTTTTTTATACCATTGCTAATAATATGTTTAATGTTGTTGATAAAAAATATTTAGAGTATTGTTGTGTGGATAAGGTTAGTTTAGATAAGGAGTGTAAACAGGGGAATGTGTATTTTGTCAGCTACAATTCTGCTACATCCTTTTATTTAAATAACAATAAGCAATATATAATTGAAAAAATCAATACGTTGTTTGGCTATGGTGCAGTTATGAATCTGTTTGTTAAAGAAGTACCAACAATAGTAAAACGAAAGGCTGTTAAAAAAGTTGAAAACAATGATGTTGTTTTGTGTGTTGATATTAAAGACAGTAAATTAAAACAGGCTTTGTTAAATCTTGGTAGGACTATATAAAATCATTGACTTTTAAAGTTTAAGAATTATTCTTAAACTGAACTTAGAGAAAGTATTTTTGCTCGTTTCCCTCCCACTTAAACGAAGACAAAAAAAGATTTATAAGTTTTATGAAAATTAATGTTGTATTATGACAAGAAATATTATGAAAACCTTTTCAGCAACACCAAAAGATATCACCAGAAAGTGGTATGTTGTTGATGCTACTGATTTAATACTTGGTAGAATGTCAGTTGTTATAGCTGATTACTTAAGAGGAAAACATAAAGTTATATACACTCCAAATATGGACTGCGGTGACTATATTATAGTTATTAATGCTGATAAAGTTGCTTTAACTGGCAGTAAAGAATTGGAGAGATTTTACTGGCACACGGGTTATATGGGTGGTATAAAATACAGAGCAAAAGGCAAAATGTTGAAGGAAACCCCTGAAAGACTTATTGAAAATTCCGTAAGAAGAATGATTAGTAGAAATGCATTGGGAAGAGACATTTTGAAAAAGTTATTTGTTTATTCCGGTGATAAGCATCCACACGAAGCACAAAAACCTGAAGTTTTGGATGTTAAGAGTATGAGTAGTAAAAATTCTAAGAGAAGTTAGGAGTTGTTATGACAGTTGAAAAAAAAGAAAAACTTACCATTAAGAAGCCAGTAGTAAAGAAAGCTGAAGCAACAAAGACTACTGCAAAGAAAATAACTCTTAAAAAAACTGATAAGGCTACCAAAGATGCTAAAGAGGTTAAGGAAACCAAAAAAACTGCAACAAAAAATGTTGAAGTTAAAGAAATTAGCGAAAATCAGGTAAAAATGGTTAGAAAAGTTAAGTCTGAGAAATCAAAATCTGATAACTTGGATAGAACTTACGCTACCGGAAAAAGAAAGAATGCTGTTGCTAGAGTTTGGATTAAGAAAGGTACAGGTTCCATATCAATCAATAAGGTAGGAGCTGACGAGTACCTAAAAAGACCTATTCTTGAGGTTGTTATAAACACACCGTTTGCTGTAACTGAAACGGAAGGAAAGTTTGATGTTATTTGTACAGTATGCGGTGGTGGCTTATCAGGACAGGCTGGAGCCATTAAACACGGTATAGCAAAAGCTTTAAATCTTTTAAATCCAGAAGCCTACAGAAAATCTTTGAAATCTGTTGGACTTTTAACCAGAGATTCAAGGGTAGTTGAGAGAAAGAAGGCTGGTTTGAAGAAAGCTAGAAAAGGACAAGTATTTAGTAAACGTTAATTATCGTTTTATATTTTTCACAAAATACCAACAGTTTTCTGTTGGTATTTTTTTATTTTTATATCTCCAACATCCTTTGTTATTTATCATTTTGAGTGTAATGAATAAAAAATGGACAAAATTGTTAAATAAGTATAGTTGATAATATATGTAAGCTACCTATAACGATAAATTTATTGATTATTTAAAAATAATTAGTACCATTACATTTATAAAACAAATAAAGATGATTTTATGAAATTGGATAATACAAAAACAAAGGAAAATATATTAAAGGCATTTGCTGGTGAATCGCAGGCAAGAAATAGATATACATATTTTGCCAGTGTTGCTAAAAAGGAAAATTATCCGGTAATATCAGCAATTTTTGAGGAAACTGCAAATCATGAAAAAGAGCACGCCAAAAGATTGTTTAAGTTACTGGAGGGTGGAGATGAATTAGAAATTACCGCATCATTTCCGGCTGGAAAAATTGGAACAACTCTAGAAAATCTTGTTGCTTCTGCAAATGGCGAACACGAGGAAAACAGTGAAATGTATCCTAATTTTGCTAAAGTTGCCAGAGAGGAAGGTTTCGAAATGATAGCACAGGTGTTTGAAAATATAGCAAAGGCCGAGATTTACCATGAAGAAAGGTTTAAAAAGTTGATAGAAGATCTTGAAAAGGATGGATTATTTAAAAAAGAAGGTCTTACCGTTTGGAAGTGTACAAACTGTGGTTTTCACATTACAGCGAAAGATGCTCCGTTGGTTTGTCCTGCTTGTAACCACAAAAGAGAATATTTTGTGGCACTGGACGAAAAATTGTACTAGTTTTTAACCTATAGATTTAAAAAGATGACTTATTTAAAATAAGTCATCTTTTTTTATTCCACTAATTCAAAATTACTTTTATTTTCAAATAATTTTTGTAATATTTTGTTGTTGAGTGTATGTCCTCCTTTATGTGATATTACGGAAGCTAGCACATTGTAGCCCGATGTAAAGAGATCACCTACACAGTCTAGAAGTTTATGTTTTACCACCTCATCCTTGTACCTTAGACCGCTGTCATTTATTATACCATCATTGTTAAAAACCATAGCATTATCTAGACTACCGCCCTTTGCAAGTCCCACACTCCTCATGTAGTTAATTTCGCTTTCATTACAAAAAGTTCTACAGTTCGCTATTTCTTCAATGAAAATATCTTTATTTCCATTAAAGTTAAAATGTTGTTTTCCTATATTACCATAGTTAAATTCCACTGTGATGTCTATGTTAAATTCATTGGATGGCAAAAGTTTTATATGTTTGTCTTCTTCTACCACTTCAATTTCCTTCAGTACTTTCAGATATTTTCTATTTTCGTTCAATGTTGCGACGCCTGCTTTTTTAATTTCATCTACAAAATTAATGGCACTGCCGTCTAGTATTGGTACTTCTTGATTATCCATTTCTATGATTAAATCGTCTATGTTGCAACACCATATTGCTGCCATCAGATGTTCTATTGTCAGAATCTTTTCCGTTCCGTTACCTATGGTGGTGCCTAGACGAGTATCTATTACATTATTGTATCTTGCTGGAATTATGTTATTGTTTTTTATGAACACTATCCCATCGTGATTATGATTTGGTTTTAGGATAATATTAACTTTTTCGCCTGAGTGAAGACCGATTCCACTAAAGTGTACTTCATTTTTTATGGTTTTTCTTTTCATTTTGTCTATTTATTTTTTGTTAGGAGAGCAGAAAATTTTGCTTCTATTACCTTTTTGCCATCCACAACGCCAGTTCCCTCTAAAAACCAAATGTTCATTTTGTTGCTTACAATTTTGATGTTTAGTTCCAATCTATCTCCTGGTAAAACGGATTTTCTAAATTTTACGCTTTCTATTCCAGTAAATAAAACTCCAGCCGTTCCTGGTTCAAAGTTCAGTGATTTTGCAACTAATACAGCTCCAGTTTGTGCCATAGCTTCAACTATTAGTACACCTGGCATAACTGGGTTATTTGGAAAATGTCCCTGAAAAAAGTTTTCGTTTACAGTAACATTTTTTATACCGGTGCAGGATTCTAGTTTTTTATAGTTTATAACTTTATCTACTAACAAAAATGGATACCTGTGTGGTATGATTTGTTGTATTTCTTCTATTGTTATAATATCATCTTTATTTTCCATTATTTACCTTCTTTCTTTAACATTTTTTTTAAATTAATAGTAGTTCTGTGCCAATCTTTTATTGGCATTGATGGAACGCCACCAATAACTGACATTGCTTCAACGTCCGATAAAATACCTGTTTTACCAGCTGCCTGTACTCCATCTCCGATTCTTATGTGTCCAGCTATTCCAGTTTGACCACCAAGTTGAACAAAGTTACCAATCTTTGTACTGCCGGATATTCCAACATGAGAGGCAAAAAAGCAACCATTACCAACTTCAACACCATGTGCAATTTGATTCAAATTGTCAATTTTTGTGTTGTTGCCAATTTTTGTATTGTCGAAGGCTCCACGGTCAACACAGGTGCCGGCTCCTATTTCCACAAAATCACCTATTTCAACTATTCCCAACTGTGGTATTTTATAATTAAAACCCTTTTCATGAACAAATCCAAAACCGCATTGTCCTATGTTTGCTCCGTTGTGGATTATAGTGTCATGTCCTATTTTACTGTAGGAAATCGTAGCATTTGCACCTATATAGGTATTGTCGCCAATTATACAACCGTGATTTATTACGACATTGGCACATATTTTACAATTATTTCCAATTACAACATTTTTATCTATAAATGCTCCGGCCTGTATTTCTGTATTTTTGCCTATTTTAGCACTGCTGTCGACATTTGCTCTGTCTGATATTCCAGCATTAACTTCGAAAATTGGAACGAAGTACAAAATGTTTAAAATGACCGTGTAGGCAAAATGTGGATTATCAACAACTATTGGAGTTGTGTTTTTTGGTACAATGTCTTTGTGATTTCTGTCAATTAAACAAAAACCCGCTTTCGTTTCCTTCAGATCTTTTACATATTTAGCATTTGAAAGGAATGATACAGACTTATCATCTGCTTTTTTTAGTGTACTTACAGTGAATATTTTCGAATTTTGGTCAAGTTCATCGATGTTCGATATGGTAATATTTTTACTTAATTCAGCAATGGTTATGTATTCTTTTTGCTTAGTAAAGAAATCATTAAACGTTCCAACACTGTGTATACTGTTGGCGGTTTGTAAAACTTGTTTCATGCAAATTATATATTATATGATCTTGCTAGATTTTACTGATGAATAAAAAATTTTCAAGGAAATTTTATATATTAAACCAAATCCTACTAAATGTTGTTATTTTTTTTGTTAAATTTTCATAATATTTTGTTGATTTTATGATATTTTTCAAATTTTTTTTTGATGTTTTTTTAATAATATTGAAACTTTTCTCTTGTAATTTAATTTTTAAATATTACTATGTGAAGCAATTGTATTTATTCGAACTACTTCGCCCGAAGTAGGAGAAGATATACTCGGTATAGCGGGTGTAGCTCAGTGGTAGAGCACTAGCCTTCCAAGCTAGCTACGTGGGTCCGATTCCCATCACCCGCACCATTATTAACTAAAGAAGTTATGAAATTATGTGTAAAGAAACTTTTCAGAGAACCAAGCCACATGTAAACATTGGTACAATCGGCCACGTTGACCACGGTAAAACAACTCTAACTGCTGCTATAACAACAGTTTTAGGAAAGCAAAATAAAAATATAGTAGTTAAGGGCTATGATGAAATTGATGCTGCTCCAGAGGAAAAAGAGAGAGGTATTACAATTAACACGGCTCACGTTGAATACGAAACAGCTAAGAGACACTACGCTCACGTTGACTGTCCAGGACACGCAGACTACGTAAAGAACATGATTACTGGTGCCGCTCAAATGGATGGTGCTATATTGGTAGTATCTGCTGCTGATGGTCCTATGCCACAGACAAGAGAACACATTCTATTGGCAAAACAGGTTGGTGTTCCTTACATAGTGGTATTTTTGAACAAAGTTGATATGGTTGACGATCCAGAATTGTTAGATCTAGTTGAGATGGAAGTAAGAGAATTGTTAACTTCCTACGGATTCCCTGGAGATGATACACCAGTGATAAAAGGATCAGCTCTGAAAGCTCTTGAGGGAGACACAAGTGAAATCGGTGAACAAGCTATTCTAAAGTTGATGGATGCTGTTGATGAATACATTCCTGAACCAAAGAGACCATTAGATGGTGAATTCCTAATGCCTATTGAAGATGTATTCTCAATATCCGGAAGAGGAACAGTTGTAACCGGAAGAGTTGAAAGAGGTGTTATTAAAGTTGGTGATGAAGTTGAAATCGTTGGTTTAAGAGATACACAAAAGACAACCTGTACCGGTGTTGAAATGTTTAGAAAACTTTTGGATCAGGGACAAGCAGGTGATAACGTTGGTATCCTATTAAGAGGTACAAAGAGAGAAGAAGTTGAAAGAGGACAAGTTCTTTGTAAACCAGGAAGCATTCACCCACACACAAAGTTCAAAGCAGAAGTTTATGTACTAACTAAGGAAGAAGGTGGTAGACACACACCATTCTTTAAGAACTACAGACCACAATTCTACTTTAGAACAACAGACGTTACCGGTTCAGTTGTATTGCCAGAAGGTGTAGAAATGGTAATGCCTGGTGATAACGTTAAACTAGAAATTTCTTTGATAGCTCCTATTGCTATGGAAAAGGGACAAAGATTTGCTATCAGAGAAGGTGGACACACAGTTGGTGCTGGTGTTGTAAGTGAAGTTATAGAATAGTAATATTTACCTCTATAATTTTTTGTTGTTTTTTATTGTTTATTGGACTGAAGTAGTTAAGATTTGTGGTGTTATTAATTTTAACTATTTCCAGTCTTTCTAAAATTAGTAATTTACAATAAATATAATTTTAGAGGTAATTAACTAGGGGTATAGCTCAGCTGGTAGAGTAGCGGTCTCCAAAACCGTCGGTCGAGGGTTCGAATCCTTCTGCCCCTGCCAAAATAAAGATAGTTTATGCAGTTACTGAATTATTTTAAAAATGTGGCAAAAGAAGTAGGAAATGTAACATTTCCGACAAAAGATGACGTTAAACTGACTTCTTTAGTCGTATTGATTTTAGTTTTGGTTTTTGTTATTTTTATAAGTTTTACTGATTTTTTTATTGCTAAATTAACAAAGATTTTATTAGGTATTTACAATGGACTTTAAATGGTATACTTTAGCTACTTATTCCGGAAGCGAAACGAAGGTTAGTGGTGATATAAATAAAATGGCAGAAACTAATGAATACATAAAAGAGGCATTTGTTCCAACTAAAAAAGTTTTCAAAGTGTTGAAAGGGAAAAAAGTTGAAGCTACACAAAAAATTTTTCCTAATTATATATTTGTAAACATGGTGGCAAATAGAGCTACAATAGATGATATTAGATCTATGCCAAGAGTAATGGGGTTTTTGGGTGGTGACCCACTGAAACCGGAAGTTGTCCCAGAGGATAAAATCAATATATTAAAACAAGAGGCAGAGAAGAATCTTGCTCCTGAAGATGACAAATTTGAAGTTGGGGATAACGTTAGGATAAATGATGGACATTTTGAATCTTTCACCGGTGTTGTTGAAGGAAAAGATGATGTTAAGAATATTTTGAAGATATCAATATCAATATTTGGTAGAAATACTATAATTGAATTGAGTCCTTCAAAAGTGGAAAAAATTTAATTTTTTATTTTATTAATTTTTTAGAGTGTAACAGATATGGCTCCTAAAAAGGAAATTGTAGCAAAAATTAGTTTACAGGTTCCGGTTGCAAAGGCTAACCCAGCACCACCTATTGGACCAGCATTGGGACAAAGAGGTGTTAATATAATGGATTTTTGTAAACAATTTAATGCTTTAAAATTTAATTACGAAGCAGGAACACCAATTCCAGTAGTAATTAGTGTTTATAAGGATAAGAGTTTTACTTTTATCACCAAAGAACCGCCAATGACCTATTTGATAAAAAAAGCGATAGGTTTAGCGAAAGGCTCTTCCAATACTGGTAAGGACGTAGCAGGTACAATAACAATGAAGCAAATTGAAGAAATTGCTAAGTCAAAAATGCCTGATATGAATACAAAGGATTTGAAGGCTTGCATGGAAATGGTAAAAGGTTCTGCTTTATCAATGGGTCTACAAGTTAAAGAGGAGTAGTATGGAAGTAGTTAAAAATGAGATAGTTGATGTAGCTACTGCTATAGATATGATTAAACAGAATTCTAAAGATAAGCCTAGAAAGTTTGTTGAAACTGTTGACTTGATATTTAATTTAAATATTGATGCTAAACAATCAAATCAAAACATAAGAGGAGCTGTTGCTTTACCTGCTGGAACTGGTAAATCTATAAGAATAATAGTATTTACTGATAACGAATCTTTACAAAAGGATGCCGTTAAAGCTGGTGCTATTAAAGCTGGTATGGATGAACTTATGGCGGAGATTGAAGGTGGCTTTATGGATTTTGATTATTGTATAGCTACACCAGATGCAATGAAACGTTTAAGTAAAATAGCAAAGAAATTGGGACCAAGAGGTTTAATGCCTAATCCAAAGAATGGTAATGTTACGGATGATGTTTTGGAGGCAATTAAAGTTGCCATCAAAGGTAAAGTTAATTTTAAAAACGACAAGTTTGGTATAATCCACACTATGGTTGGTAAAATTGACTTTAGCAACAGTGATCTGATGTCAAACATAAAGGCCGTAATAGGTGCCATAAAGGAAGCAAAACCAGAAGTTATTAAAGGTAAATACATTAAAAGTGCTTACCTGTCAACAACTATGGGACCATCTGTGGCTATTGATGTGGAAAAAACTAATATTGGAGAATAGACTATGAATAAAGTTCAAAAACAAAACTCCGTAGAATTGGCAAAGAATATTCTATCTAATAACCAAATGTTTATATTGTTTGACTACAAAGGTCTTGATGCAGGTGGTGTTGTTAGATTGAGAAGCGAACTCAAGGATAAAAAGGCAAATATGAAAGTGCTTAAAAATACTTTATTTAGAAAGGCAATAAAAGGCACTGAATTTGAATTTTTAGATGAGTATTTCCATGATCAAATAGCGGTTTCCTATTCGGAAGATCCAATTGCTTTGTCGAATGTTATGTTTAATTTTACTAAAGATAACGACAAGGTTAATATAAAAATTGCTTCATTGGATGGAAAGGCAATTGATAATGGAAAAATTAAAGAATTAGCATCTCTCGGTTCGTTAGATGATGTAAGAGCAAGATTTATTGGAGTGTTGAGAGCACCTGGTTCACAATTGGCTAGAGTGTTAGCAGCATACAAAGAAAAACTAGAAGCCTAGTGTTTATTATTAATAATTTAAAAAAGGTTTAAGATGACTGAAAAATTAGAAAAAATAGTTGAAGAATTGTCAACATTAAGTGCATTAGAAGTTGCTGAATTAGCAAAGATGTTGGAAGAAAAATGGGGTGTTACAGCCGCTGTGGCTGTTGCTGCTGCTCCTGCCGCTGGTGCTGCTCCTGCTGAAGAACAAACATCATTCACAGTTACACTAGAAGCTGCTGGTGATAATAAAATAAATGTTATTAAAGAAGTTAGAGCAATTACTGGTCTAGGCTTGAAGGAAGCAAAAGACCTAGTTGATGGCGCTCCTAAAGTAGTTAAAGAAGACGTTAAAAAGGAAGACGCTGAAGCAATAAAAGCTAAATTAGAAGCTGCCGGAGCAAAAGTTAAGTTATCCTAGGTTTTATATGAGTCTATCTTTAGTTAGTGGATAGACTCTTTAATTTTTATAAATTTTTAATAACCAAAAGGATAATTAAGTGAAAACTTTTAACCATTCTAATTGTATTTTAAGAAGAAGTTTTTCGAACAGGGTTGACGATGAATTCATCCCTGATTTGGTATTTTTACAGAAAGATTCATTTGATTCCTTTATTTGTCTAGATAATGACGATGAAGAAAAAAGGAAAGCATCAAAGGTTCAGGAAGTATTGGAATCTTTCTTCCCGATTACAGATAACAACAAAAATGTTGTTTTAGAATTCGTAAATTACAGAGTAGGAAATATAAAATATTCCGTTAAAGAGTGTATAGAGTCCGGTAGAACATATTCAATACCTTTGTTTGCCACATTGAGGCTTTTAGTGTTAGAAAAAGTCGGCGATGATGAAACAAAAAAAGAAATTAAAGCGATAAAAGAACAGGAAGTTTTTTTATGTGATATGCCACTTATGACACAGACGGGTAGTTTTGTTATAAATGGTATTGAGCGAGTTGTTGTATCCCAGATGAGAAGAGCGCCCGGAGTGTTTTTCGACAGTGAAGAGTCTAAAATATATTCCGGTAAGAACTACACAGCGAGAATAATTCCTATAACGGGTTCATGGATTGATTTTGAGTTTGATAGCAGAGATTTGCTGTACTTCAGAATAGATAAGAAAAGAAAAATGTCAATAAGTTATCTATTCAAAATATTGGGTATGTCCATAAGAGATGTTCTGTTGTACTATTACAAAGAACATAGTTTGAAATTTGATGGTAAGGATTGGAGCGTGGATTTTGACTACGAAAATTCGATAAATAAAACTTTTGAATATGATATAATTGATGCCAATACGAAAGAGGTTGTTGTTCCAAATGGTAAAAAAATAACAAAAAGGTTAGTTAATCAACTGAAGGAAAAGGGTTTCAGCAGGTATCTATTGAGTGGTATCAAGGATCTATCGTTTGTCTTACTTGATGATTTGATTGATCAGGAAAGCGGTGAAGTTCTTTTTCAATCCGGTACATTATTGAATGCTGATAAACTCGAGGCAATCAGAAAATTAAAAATTAAAGAAATAAACGTTGTAAATCCAAGTGGTTCTGATTTAGGTTACTACATTTATAACAGTTTACTTATGGAAAAAGACAAAACCACAGAATCGGTTTTTGTTGATATTTATAAAGTTGTACGATTGGCGGAAGAACCAGCAAGTGCAGAAAGTGCTGAAAAATTCGTTAATTCTCTGTTTTTCAGTAACAGGTATAATTTGTCAGATGTCGGTAGAATGAAAATAAACTACAGGCTTGGTATAGATGTTGATATGAATACATTACATCTGACAAAGGAAGATATATTGGCAACCATCAAAATTTTGAGTAAACTAAAACACAACGATGAGAAAACGGACGATATAGATAATTTGGCAAATAGAAGACTGCGAAGCACGGGTGAATTGATGGAAGTTCAATTCAGATCTGGTATGGCAAAGGTTGAAAGATCCATAATTGAAAAAATGAATTCACTGGATTTTGAAACGATAGTTCCACAAAATCTAATAAATACAAAACCATTAACCAGTACAATAATTGATTTCTTCAATACATCACAATTATCTCAGTTTATGGATCAAACTAATCCACTGTCTGAATTGGGACATAAGAGAAGAATTACAGCATTAGGACCTGGTGGATTAACAAGAGAAAGAGCTGGTTTTGATGTACGTGATATTCACTATACACACTATGGTAAGATATGTCCTCTGGAATCTCCGGAAGGTGCTAATATAGGACTTATCAACAGTTTATCTATTTTTGCCAAAACAAACAAATATGGGTTTATAGAGACACCATACAGAAAAGTTGAAAATGGTGTTTTAACTGATGAAGTTGTTTATTTGTCGGCAATAGAGGAAACTGGAAAGATATTTAGTCCATATAATGTTAATCTCGATAAAAACAATAAAATAACAAACGAAAGTGTTATTTGTAGAAAGGATAGTGAAATAATAAGTGTTAGCCCAGACCAAATCGACTACATAGATATTTCTCCAAGGCAGATAATATCGATAGGTGCTGGTTTAGTGCCGTTTTTGGAACATAACGAATCCCGAAGGGTTTCGATGGGTGCGAACATGTTGAAGCAGGCGGTTCCTTTACTGAAATCAGAAGCTCCATATGTTGGTACTGGACTCGAAAGAGTTATTAGTAAATTTGCTAACTGTGGAGTTGTGGTTTCTGAAGTTGATGGTATCGTTAAATATGTTGATGCTCAGAAAATAGTTATTGAGGAATTAAGGGGTGATAGTCTATCAAAAATACACACCTACGAGCTAAATAAGTATTTAAGAACCAATAATGACACTGTTCTAAATCAGTATCCGATAGTTAAAATAAACCAGAAAGTTAAAAAGAATGAAGTAATAGCTGACTCACAAAGTATTGAAAATGGTGAATTGGCTCTGGGTAAAAATGCTCTTGTGGCATTTTCCACTTGGGATGGTTATAACTATGAGGACTCTATTTTGATTTCTGAAAGATTGGTGAAGGAAAATGAATTTACATCAATACATCTTGAAGAATTTGAGGTGGAAGCTAAGGATACTAGGTTGGGTGCTGAAGAAATTACCAGAGATATTCCAAATGTTAGTGAAGAAGCATTGAAAAAACTGGATGAAACTGGTATAATATACGTTGGTGCTCACATAAAACCTGGAGATATATTGGTTGGAAAGATTACACCTAAAAATGAAGCTCCACAGACACCTGAGGAGAAACTTCTAAAGGTTATATTTGGTGAAAAAGCAATGGATGTTAGAGATTCTTCATTGTATGTTCCACCAAGTGTTGTATCCGGAACGGTTATTGATGTAAAGGTTTACACAAGAAATGGTCTAGATAAAGACGAAAGAGCAAAGTTTATCGATAATTTGAAAATTGATGCCTTAGCTAAAACTAAGGACAAAGAGATATTACTACTGAAAAAGTCTTTAGTGGAAAAGATAAAACCGTTTGTTTTGAATCAACAGCTGGATAAAAATATCGACAAAATCAAGAAGGGAACCGTCATAACTGACGACCTTTTGGATAACATGTCTAACACCAGTATTCAAAAAATTTCTGTTGGTGATAAAGATATAATGGTTAAACTTGAAAAGTTATTTAAAGAATTCAAGGATGCTTTATCAAAAACGGAGAAAAAATTCAACAATGATGCTATTAAAATAAAAGAGTGTGATGAACTACCGCAGGGAACTTTGAAAAAAGTTAAGGTTATAGTAGCAACAAAGGAAAGACTACAGGCTGGTGATAAGATGGCTGGTCGATATGGTAATAAGGGTGTTATATCAAGAGTATTACCAGTTGAAGATATGCCATATATGGATGATGGAACTCCAATAGATATAGTTTTAAGTCCGTTGGGTATTCCTTCTCGTATGAACGTGGGACAAATTCTGGAAGTTCATTTGGGTCTGGCTTCCGCTAAACTTGGAAAGCAGATTTCCGACATGTTGGACGTGTTTAGTAAAGATAGGGCAAAGAACACCAGGGAAAAATTATTGAGAATATATAAAGTTCAAAAAGAAGTTGATTTTATCAATTCCTTAAGTGATGATGATCTGATAGAATTTGCTGAAAAGTTAAGAAGAAATGTTCCATTTGAGACCGGTTCATTCGAAAACATATCCGTAGAAGACATAGAGGAATTGATGGTGGAAGCTGGAATAGATAAGAGTGGTCAGGTTAAGTTAATTGATGGTAGAACGGGTGAATATTTTGATAGACCTGTCACCATTGGTTATATGTACATGTTAAAACTACATCACTTGGTTGACAACAAGATACACGCTAGATCAACTGGTCCATACAGCTTAATAACTCAACAACCATTGGGTGGTAAGTCACACTTTGGTGGACAAAAGTTCGGTGAAATGGAATGTTGGGCTCTGCAGGCATATGGTGCTGCCTATACACTACAGGAAATGTTGACCGTTAAGTCCGATGATATAGTTGGAAGATTGAAGATTTACGATTCAATAGTTCAGGGATCACAGAGTTTCACTTGCGGAACACCAGAATCCTTTAATGTTATGGTTAAAGAGGTTAGGTCTTTGGGTTTGAATCTTGAACTTATAAAGAAATAATTTATTTTGAATAGGAAGTTTTCTTCCTATTCTGTATTATTAAAGAAAAAAAGTAAGTAAATATGGCTTTAGATGGAACTTCTTCTTATGGATTGATGAATATAAGTAATCAGGTGTTAGATTCTACAGATTTTAACGCTTTGAAAATATCAATAGCAAGTCCTGAGAAAATAAGGTCGTGGTCCTACGGTGAGGTAACAAAACCAGAAACCGTCAACTATAGAACGTTTAAACCTGAAAAAGATGGATTGTTTTGTGCTAAAATATTCGGTCCTATAAAGGATTACGAGTGTTTGTGTGGAAAATATAAAAGAATAAAATATAAAGGTATTGTCTGCGAAAGATGTGGTGTTGAGGTTACAAGTTCTAAGGTTAGAAGAGAGAGGATGGGTCATATAGAATTGGCTACTCCGGTTTCTCATATATGGTTTTTAAAATCTCTACCTTCAAGAATTAGTGTTATGTTAGACATTATGCCAAAGTACATTGAAAAGGTTGTATACTTTGAAATGTACATAGTGGTTGATGCTAAAATGACTCCATTGGAAAATGGGCAATTACTTTCAGAAGAAGAATACAACAAGTATAAAGAAGAGTATGGTGAAGATGCATTCGTTGCTGAAATGGGTGCTGGAGCCATTAGAAAATTACTTGAAAATATTGATGTTGTAAAGCTTAGAGATAAATTAAGAAAGGAATTAACTGAGACTAAATCTGAGTTAAAAAAATCAAAAATAATCAAAAGATTAAGTATAGTTGAATCGTTTGTTGATTCTAACAATAGACCTGAATGGATGATTTTAACTGTTTTACCGGTTATTCCTCCAGAAATAAGACCGTTGGTTCAATTGGATGGTGGTAATTTTGCCAGTGCTGATTTGAATGAGCTATACAGAAGAGTTATAAATAGAAATAATAGATTAAAGAAATTAATGGAATTGGAAGCTCCAGATATAATTGTGAGAAATGAAAAAAGGATGCTTCAGGAATCCGTTGATTCTCTTTTGGATAACACCAGAAGTGCAAACCCTGTCAAGGCAGCAAATAAAAGAGCTTTAAAATCTTTAAGTGATATGCTTAAAGGTAAGCAGGGAAGATTTAGACAAAATCTTCTTGGTAAAAGGGTTGACTATTCCGGTCGTTCAGTGATTGTTGTGGGACCAAATCTGAAGTTAAATCAATGCGGTTTACCAAAACAGATGGCTCTAGAACTGTTTAAACCATTTATATATGCTAAATTGGAATTAAATGGAATATCCAATGGTATAAGACATTCAAAAAGATTAGTTGAAAGCGGAAGAGCTGAAGTTTGGGATATTTTGGAAGAAGTAATACAGGAGCATCCGGTTCTTTTAAACAGAGCTCCAACATTACATAGATTGGGTATTCAGGCCTTTGAACCACTTTTGATTGAAGGTAAAGCAATACAGCTACACCCGTTGGTTTGTAAATCCTTTAATGCGGACTTCGATGGAGACCAGATGGCTGTACATGTTCCGTTGTCAATAGAGGCACAGACGGAAGCAAGAGTGTTGATGATGTCATCAAATAATATTTTAAACCCACAAGATGGAAAACCAAATATTACTTTGTCGCAGGATATGCTTTTGGGTATATACTATTTAACTATGGAACCGACTGGTGACAGTGCCACAAGACCAAATATTGCCATTTCCAATAGGGATGAATTGGAACATGCTCTTTTTTCAAAGAGAATAGGACTTCACACACCAATATATTTTAGATATCCTATTGTACATGAAAACGGTGGTATTGAATATGTAAAGGTTGTGACCACGGCCGGAAGAGAAAAGGTTTTTGATCTGTTGCCGGAAGTCATCAAGGAAAAATACGGTTTTTCACTTATAAATGCTCCTTTGGGCAAAAAAGAGGTTGGAAAAATCATAAATATAGTTTACAAGGAAACAGACCAGACAGAAACCGGTAGATTTTGTGATGACATGATGAGACTTGGTTTCAAAAACTCTACATTATCTGGTATATCCATTGGTAAAGATGATATGTCTATTCCTGAAGATAAAAAAGTATTGATAGAAAAGGCCAACGAAGAAGTTAAAAGTGTTGATAATCAATATCAGGATGGTTTAATAACTGCTGGTGAAAGATATAACAAAATTATTGGCATTTGGAATGATTACTCTACAAAAATTCAGAAGGTTGTTATGAGTAACATTTCGAAGGACAAAAGTAGTAGTGGAGCAAATTCAATATACCTGATGGTTAGCTCCGGAGCAAGAGGTAATGAATCTAACGTTCAACACATGTCCGGTAGTAGAGGACTTTTGGCTAAACAGAATGGTGAAATTATTGAAACTCCTATTTTGTCTAACTTTAAGGAAGGTATGTCAATTATTGAATACTTCGTGTCTACACATACCGGTAGAAAATCAATGGTGGATACAGCTTTAAAAACTTCAAACGCTGGTTATTTGACAAGAAGGCTTGTGGATGTTGCACAGGATTGTATAGTTATTGATGAGGACTGTGGCACCGACGAAGGTATAACGATGGAAGCTAGAATTGAAAATAGTGTTGTAAAAACAACATTAGCTTCAAAAATTACCGGTAGAACAGCCTTAAATGATGTTATTAATCCAACAGATAAAACGGTTATAGTTAAAGCTGGTGAATTGATAAGTGAAAAAGAGGCGGATGCCATTGAAAAAGCTGGTGTTAAACAGGTTAAGGTTAGATCTGTATTGACTTGTAAACATGAACACGGTGTATGTGCTAAATGTTATGGTAGAGATTTAACCACAAAGAAATTGGTTAGTGTTGGTGAAGCGGTTGGTGTTGTGGCAGCACAGGCCATCGGTGAACCGGGAACGCAGTTAACTATGAACACGAGACACTTGGGTGGTGCTACATTAAGTGGTAATGAATCAAATATTGTTGCCATTGAGGATGGAGTTGTAAAAATTAGTAATCTTGCTTCCGTTATCAACAGAGATAATGAAGAAATAGTTATTAACAATAATACTGAATTGGCTTTAGTACAGGGCAACAAAACAATAGTAAAATATAAAATTCCATTTGGAGCAAAAATTCTATTTAAGGATGGAGCTAAAGTTAAGAAGGGTGACTTTTTGGCAGAATGGGATCCATATAACCACTTGATTATAGCGACAGAATCTGGTAAAATTGAGTATAAAGACTTGATTGATGGTATATCCATAAAGGAAAAGATTGATGAGTCAACTGGTTTGTCATCAAAAATTATTGCCGACTGGAGAAGATTTAACGGTGAACAATCGTTAAAACCAAGCATTAATGTTGTTAATAGTAAGAATCTTGTAAACTACGAGTTGTTTATTGGAACAATATTAAATGTTTCCAATGGTCAAGAGGTTTTAGCTGGTGATATTATTGCTAGGACTCCAAAGGATTCCATTAAAAATAAGGATATTACTGGTGGTCTTCCGAGGGTTGCAGAGTTATTTGAAGCGAGAAAACCGAAGAATTATGCTATCATGTCCGCTATAGATGGAACTGTTAAATTTAATGAAAGAGATTATAAAACAAAGAGAGTGATTACCGTTGTTCCGGATGATGAGAATGAAAAAGAGATTAGTTATACGGTTCCAAAGGGTAAACACCTATTTGTTAACAATGGTGACAGAATCAAGAGAGGTGATAATATTATGGATGGTGATAAGGCACCACATGATATTCTACAAATATTGGGTATTGAAGCATTCAGTAAATATATGGTTGAAGAAATACAAAAAGTTTACGAGATGCAGGGTATTTCAATTAATGATAAACACATTGAAATTATACTCAATATGATGTTAAAGAAAATTGAGATAACCGACTCTGGAGAAACCACACTATTGGTTGGTGAAACTATAGATAAAGATGATTTTGAATTAATTAATAAAAAAGCTGTAGAGAATGGTCTAAAACCAGCAAAAGGTGAAAAAGTATTGTTGGGTATTACAAGGGCATCGCTGCAAACAAAATCATTTATATCTGCCGCTTCATTCCAAGAAACAGTTAAGGTTTTGACTGATGCCTCAATTCAAGGTAAAGTTGATACTTTACAGGGACTAAAGGAAAATGTTATAGTTGGTAAACTAATACCAGCCGGAACTGGTTTAATTGTAGAGCGAATGAAGGCAGAAGCTCAACTTGAAAAACTCAATAGAGATGGTGATTCGCCAATGGGTGACGAATAGTATTTGTTCTGGTCCGGTGATTGCCGGACCAGATTTTTAATTTGATTATTTTAGTTATGATACTTGAAATAAAAAAAGTTGGTTTAGATGTTAGCTCAAAGAGAACACTAGGAGCTACCATCAAAGACGATAAAGTGGAGACTGAAAAGTATACTAAACCCACTTCTGAAAAAGATTCCAATTTTGATGATGAGGTGAAAAATGAGGTTGCTAATGATGGTGTACACTTTAATTTTGTTAAAGATGATATAATTCCTCCCGTTTCATATAATTCAGTTCCACATAAACAAGATAATGTTAACTTTGGTGGTACTAATGACATTTTGGCCGTCAAAGATAAAGATGAGTTTGACTATCTATTTGATGATTATGATATTGACGACCCACAGACTGATGATGTAGTTGATGATGTTGAACAGGATAAAAAAGATACATTCGATAGAATATCCAATTATCTGAATGAAATTAGTGGCAATTTTGGTAATAATAAGAACAAATCTACTGGTAATAGTGACAGAAAGGAAGATGTAGGTGGAATTATTGATGTTGTTGGTGATGAAAGTGGAAAAAATGAAACTGCCGAGAAAGAGGATAAAAAAGAAGAAGTTAAAAATGATGAAGATGAACTTATTTATTCAACTGTAATTGATTTTTCCACACCGGTTTCGGTGGTTTCCTTTAAGGGTGATGGTTATCAAAAGGTTAAAAAGAAAAATTGTGCCACTTTAGGTCACTATGCTACAGAAAAAGACTTACTTGAGCTTTATAGACAGAATAAAGATCTAGAATCTCTAGATATATCAAACTGTGATGAAATAAGGGATTTTAGCGTAGTAAGTATGTTTGAAAATTTAAAGGAATTGGATGTAAATAACTGTGATTACTTTGATAACATTGAATGTTTGGCTGGTTGTAAAAAACTAAGAGTATTAAATATTGGAAATACGCTTGTTGATAATATTGACAACATAGGTATGTTTCCGGATTTACGCATATTGAATTGTTGCTGTAATAGTATAACGAATATTAAAAATATAGGTCAATGTCCGGAACTTGTGGAGTTAATTTTGTGGGGTTCCACGTCTCTGGAAAGTTTAGATGGTGCAGAATCGTTACTGAAATTGAGAACTTTAGATATAGATTCAACGCTTGTGACGGATCTATTTCCTCTGTCAAACTGTACAAATTTAGAATTTTTGTTTATGGATAATTGTACTAGATTGACGGATATTTTTACTTTAGCTTCCTTCAACAATTTAAAATGTCTGCTGATGGATGGTAAAAGTATGATAAATATATCTCAGCTGGAGGTTTTTAATGAACTACTTAACCTTGAATATTTAACAATGAGTTCAAGAAGATTAACTGATGTAAGTTTTTTTTCTAAAATGGTTAATATGAAGGAATTAATTCTTAAGGATAATAACATAACCGATCTAAGGCCGTTTGAAGAGATGACTGCAATGAAAAAAATTGACCTGACAGCAAATTCAAAACTGATTGATTTGAGTCCTCTACATAAAATGACGTCTTTAAAAAAGCTAATAATTGGTGGAGGTGGTTCGGTTGGTGGTAAATTGGCCATGAAAACCGGAGGTAGTGGAATTGCTTTAAGCGCCACTTCAAATATGATAATTGAAGATATTAGTGTTGTAAAAAACATGAAAAAACTTGAGGAGATAAATCTTAGTAACAACCCTAAAATAAAAGATATAAGTGCATTGTCTAATTGTGAAAGTATGGAAGAGGTAGATTTTAGCTATTGTACTCAGCTGGAAGATGTTTCGGCCTTATCTGATTTGAAAAATTTAACAGTTATAAACATGACCGGTTGTCCGAGAATAAAAGATATATATTGTTTGAGAAATCTCTCTGAAGTTATGGAGTTGTATTTTGATGGAACATCTGTTCAAACACCGGCTTTTACGAGTATTATGAAGAAGATGAAGGGTATTGTTGTACTAAAGGGAAATAATGCTGATCTAATATCACGAAATATGTTAGCATCCGGAAAGAAAAAAGCTAAACTATCGAAGGCATTCGCGAAGTACTTTAAAACAGAAACAGATGACAATAAATAATCCATTTGGTGAAAACGAAATTCAGGAAGATGTACTAGAAAACCATCTAAGTGACGTTGTTAATAGCGAACACTTGGTAAAGGTGTTGAAGGAAGGAAATGTATTAAGATCTGGTGATTTGGTTATTCATATAGAGTATGGATTGGGTAGATTTGTTAAAATAGAGAATGTAAAATTTAACGATGTTGAAAAGGATTTTTTAAAAATTGAATATGCGGACAATGCTAGTCTTTTGGTTCCGGTGGAAAATTTTGATTTAATTACAAAATATGGTTATAATAACGATGAAATAAAGTTAGATAAACTATCAAAACAGAGTAGTTGGCTTGGTAGGAGAACAAAAATCAGAAAAAACATTGAGGACTTATCTAAAAAACTAATTGATATTGCCTACAGTAGAAAAATAAAAAAAGCGACAATATATTCGCCAAATGTTGGTAGTTATGATGATTTTTGTAACTCCTTTATGTTTGAACCGACAAAAGATCAGATTAAGGCAACAAACGAAATAATTTCCGATTTATCCAGTGGTAAATTGATGGATAGATTATTGTGTGGTGATGTTGGTTTTGGTAAAACGGAAGTTGCCATTAGAACATCCTTTGTTGTGGTGGATAGCATAAATAGGGGACAAGTTGCTGTGATAGTTCCTACAACTTTACTGTGTAGACAACACTATAAGCAATTCTGTGAAAGATTTAAGTATACTGACTATAAGGTTGTCAGTTTATCAAGATTAACAAGTGCTTCTGAAGCTAAAAAAATAAAAAGAGATTTGGAGCTTGGAAATGTGGATATAGTCATTGGAACACATTCACTTTTAAATAAAGATGTTAAATTTAAAAATCTTGGATTGACCATAATAGATGAAGAACAGAGATTTGGAGTAAAACAAAAAGAAAAGATAAAAGAATTAAGGACGAATACGCATATTTTAGCGATGTCTGCCACTCCAATACCCAGAACTTTACAGATGTCAATTTCTGGAATAAGAGACTTATCTCTGATAATGACACCACCAATTAATAGGGTAAATGTGGAAACTGTTGTGTGTCAATATGATGATGCTTATATAAAAAACGTTATGGATGAAGAAATAAAAAGAAAGGGTAGAGTTTTTATTGTTGTTCCCAGAATAGCAGATATAGCGGAAGTCGTAAATAGGTTAAACATAACTATGCCGGATCTGAAATACTGTACGGTTCATGGACAGATGGACAGTGAAAAGGTTGATATATTAATGAATGATTTCTATGATGGAAAATATGACGTTTTAATAGCAACAATCATAATAGAAAACGGAATAGATGTTCCGCAGGCAAACACTATGATTGTTTATAAGGCAAATAATTTTGGTTTGGCACAGTTGTACCAGTTAAGGGGTAGGGTAGGTAGAGGAGGCGTTCAGGCGTATGCCTATTTGACCACGAAAAAAACCGATATTGTAACGGATAACTCTAAAAAGAGACTAGAGATTATAGAATCCATTAGGGATTTAAATTCTGGGTTTATGATATCTTCTGAAGATATGAATATAAGAGGTGTGGGTAATGTTTTGGGGGAAGAACAAAGTGGACATATAAAAGACGTTGGAGTAGAGTTGTATAACGATATGTTGATGAAGGCAATAAATAAAAGTGGTAAAAATATCAGCGATGAAAATAAAAATAATACAGAGGAGTTGGAGGATTTTTCACCGGAAATAAAAATTCATTTGTCTACTGTGATTCCTAATAATTACATTGACAATGTAAATGTTAAAATGAAGTACTATAGAGAAATAGCTAATATTAAGAATAAGATTGACGCTGATGAAATAGCTAAAGACATGATTAAACAATATGGTAATTTACCAGATAGTGTGAAAAATTTGTTTGCCGTTTCACTTCTAAAGCATAGATGTAAGTTGCTAAATATTCAACGATTATTGGTTAGTTGTGGTTTTATTTCCGTTTCGTTTCACAATAATAATTTTGTAGGTGTTGAAAAGTTGTTGAATTACTCGATGGATGACAAGAATATAAAGATTAAAAATGATGGCATTGTGTTTAATATGTCTGACAATGTTGATGTTTTTAGTGCAATTGACAATATTTTGAAACTATTGGAAAGCTGTATATAGTGTACTTCCTGAAGTAACTGCAAAATATAAAATATCCAAAAAAATAAAATTTTTCTATGGATATCGAAAAAACAAATAATTTACAAATGCCTTTACTTATTCCAAATCAGTCTGGAAAGGAAGTTACGCATAATGAGGCACTTATTATAATTGATAATCTTCTAAAAAATGTCGTTGTTGATAAAGATTTGACCGAGCCACCGGCTAATGTAAATGATAATGATTTATACATAGTTGGAGCAAATGCCAGTGGCGATTGGATTAACATGGATAAATATTTAGCCTTTTATGATAACGGTTGGAGGTTTATTGAGCCAAGAGAAAACTTTATTTTTTATGTTTTGGATGAAAATAAATTTTACAAATATTCTAATAATGATTGGATTGAGTTAAATATAAACATAGGTGATTTACATTTATCAAAATTAGGTATAAATACCAGTTGTAGTAGTACTAATAGATTAAATGTAAGTAGCGATGGTGTTTTGTTTAACTATGAAAACAATGATATTAAGGTAAACATTAATAAAAATACAAGCAGTGATGTTGCTAGCTGTAGATTTCAGTGTGGAGGTGGTGATATCGCGGAAATAGGCTTAATTAGTAACAATAATTTTACTTTAAAAGTTTCTGGTGACGGGGAAAACTGGAATAATTCTTTTGTGGTTGATGCTAGTACTGGAAATATTGATTTTAAGGGAGTAATAACAAATAATGGTCTAGCCGTTACCGGTGTTGATAATGTTGTCACGAAGGTTCAGACTATAAATTTAAGTTCTACGGAATCTGTGATTTTTACTGATCTTGAGGAGGGTTATAACTACAAAATTCAATTTACCAATGTTAAAAATAGCGTTCAACATTGGGAGTTATTTGGTGTTTTATCGAGTGATAACGGGTTAAATTATGTAACTAATACGGTATATAAAAATAATAATGTAACATTCGGTTCAACGTCTGACCATAATGTCACCGATCTTGATCATTTTCTATTTGCTCATGTGCTAAATGGTGTTTCTTTTGGTGGTGGTAGTGATACTTTATTTATAAATGGTTGCCTTACCCTTTTTAACATAAATACGTCCAATAATGCTGGGAAAATAGTTGAGGGTGAATTTAGCTACACAAGCTCTGGAAATCTTAATGTTATGCGTCTTTTAATAAGTAGCTACATCACAACGGTTGGAGCGTATAACGCAATAAAGTTATATCCAAGCTCTGGATATTTCACTTCTGGTATTGTTACACTATACAAGCAAAAATTATAAATAAGAAAAGCAGACAGGCAGAATCAACACCAACGGTGTTACCTTCTGTCTTTTAATTTTGTCGATAATTATTTATAGATCTTCTTCAAAATCCAAGGCTTCCACTGAAACAATTTCTGGTATTTCCTCTTTCAACATACCTTCAACGGTATTTTTTAGAGTGATTGCAGACAGTGGACATCCTCTACAGTTGCCGAGCAATTTTACACTGACTACACCTTTTTTGTAGTCAACAAACTCAATATTACCTCCGTCCATAACCAACATCGGTCTTATTTTAGTTTTTATAATTTCTTTTATTTTTTCTATATTGGTGTTCATATTAGTTGACTTTGTTTATAATAAACTCCTTTACTTTTTTTATTGCTCCTTCCTCGATTTGTCTTATTCTTTCTCCTGAAACGCCATATTTATCGCTTAATTCCTTTAATGTTAGTGGGTTTTCTAATAGTCTTCTGCTGCATAAAATTTCTTTTTCTCTGTCGTTTAAAGTATTGATGGCGTCCTGCATTGCTGTTTTACTCTTTTCGTTATAATCTCTTGATATTAAAATTGACTCCGGTGTTCCATATCTTGATGGTAACAGCTCTATAATTTCTTTTCCTTCATTTTCAATTCCATTGCTGGCTTTATTCAATGATATATCCTGTTTTGATAATCTTTGATTCATGGATACAACTTCATATTCGGGTACACCTAACTCTTCCGCTATACACTTAACATTATCATTGCTTAATTCTTTTTGACCATAGGACAATATTTTGTTTTTTATCTTTGATAGGTTAAAAAACAATTTTTTTTGTGCTGCCGTTGTACCTATTTTAACCAGAGACCAACTTTTTAATATAAAATCCTGTATAGTTGCCCTTATCCACCACATAGCGTATGTAGCCAATTTACAACCCTTTGACAGCGTAAAATCTTTAACAGCCTTCATTAATCCTATATTACCTTCCGAAATTACATCCATCATTGGCAGTCCGTATCTTCTGTACATAAACGCTATTTTTACCACAAGCCTTAGGTGACTTGATACCAATATTTTAGCGGCATTTAAGTCTCCATCTTCTTTCAACTGAGCATACTTCCTTTCCTCTTCCTCCGTTAGAACAGGAATTTTGTATACCTCGTTTAGGTATTTCTGTAAACTATTTTGTGTCTCTAGTGTTGCTAACATATCTTATTTTTAGTTGATAAACAAATAAAAATTAATATGATAAAATTTTAGTATTTTTTTTAAAAAATACAAGGATAAAATTTACTAAATAATTCTTGACTTATGTGAACCAAATTGGTTGAATTATAGCAAGTTCTAAATATAAATGTGGCAATGGAAACGGTAAAAAATATTTATTATGTTGGTGTAGACGATAGGGATATAGATTTATTTGAAGGGCAATATGTCGTTCCCAATGGGGTATCCTATAACTCTTATGTTATTATGGACGATAAAATTACGGTTATGGATACGGTGGATGTACATAAAAAAGATGTTTGGTTAAACAATTTAGAAAAGGTTTTAAATGGTAGAGTGCCTGAGTATATTGTGGTTTCACATGTGGAACCAGATCATTCTGGAAGTTTAGAGGTATTTTTAGAAAAATATAAAAATGTTAAGATTGTTTCAAATGCAAAAGTTTTTTCCATGATTTCGCAGTTTTTTCCAGAATTAAAGATGGATGATAGAAAGGTAGTTGTTAATGAAAACGACACTTTATCGCTTGGTAGTCATGTTTTAAAGTTTATTTTAGCACCAATGGTTCATTGGCCGGAGGTTATGATGACCTTTGAGGAGACGGAAGGTATTTTATTTTCCGCAGATGCCTTTGGTAAATTTGGGACACTGGATACGGTTGAAAAGTGGGATGATGAGGCAAGGAGATACTATTTCAATATAGTCGGTAAATATGGAGCACAAGTTCAAACTCTGTTGAAAAAAGTCGCCGTTTTAGATATTAAAAGGATATTTCCGTTGCACGGTCCTATTTTAAATGACAATTTAAATTATTATATAGGTAAGTATAATTTGTGGAGTAGTTATCAACCGGAAAATAACGGTATACTTATTGCCTATGCGTCGATTTATGGTAACACAAAAAATGTTGTTGATGAGATAACGTGTCTACTTAGAGAAAACAAGGAAAATGTTGTATTGATTGATTTAGCAAGGGAAGATATATCAAGAGCTGTGGAAAATGCCTTTAGGTATGATAGGTTGATTTTAGCAAGTCCAACCTATGATGGTGGTTTATTTCCGGCCATGGAAAACTTTATATTGAGGTTAAAAAGTAAAAATTACCAAAATAGAAAAGTTGCTTTTGTTGAAAATTTTTCATGGGCTCCAATGGCAGCAAAAAAGATGAAAGAACTTATGGAAACTATGAAAAATATTGAGTTTGTTGAAGATGTTGTTTCAATAAAATCTGCCATAAAAAGTGAAGATATGATGCAAATTGAAAATTTAGTTAATAAAATAAGACTATAAATATTGTAAATATTAATTTTTTTTGTTTTATTAGTAATAATTTACTTGAAAAATAACAAAAATGTTTTACAATATAGAAAAATAAGCCGTTATAGCTCAGTTGGTAGAGCAACACATTGGTAATGTGTAGGTCGCTGGTTCAAGTCCCGTTAACGGCACCACTGTTTATAAATAATTTTCTGGTAATCAATATGTACGGTCAAGGTAGAGGAGTTGATGGAAAAAGACCTCATGGGGGTGGATGGCGACCACCGCACGATGACGCGTGGAGAAGAGATGAAATAAGAAGAAGAGAAGAGATGATTAGGAGGGAGGAGGAGAGAATAAGAAGAGAACAAGAGGAGATGAATAGAAGAGAAAGGGAATTGGAAGAGGAAGATAGAAAAATAAAAGAGATGGAAGAAAAAGCTGAAGCCGAAAAAAAGAGAATGGAGGAAAAACAGAAAAAACTGGAGGAGGAGCAGGCAAAAAGAAAAAAAGAAGAGGAAAGAAAAAAAGAAAAAGCAGAAAAAGAAAAGAAAAAACAAGATAAAGAGGCGGAGAAACAACAAAAAAAAGAGGGTAAAAAACCAGATTTTGCCGCCCAAAAAAGACAACAGCAGATACAGAAAGTTAATGAAAGAATAAAAAAGACAAGCGAGAAAAACAAAGAGACAAATAAGAAAGAAAAACCGGTTAGAAATACAATGTCTACGGCAATTGCGGCGGGTGGTTGTATAGCATTAACTCCATTATTGACGGTATTTCCTCCGGCTATGATATTAGCCATAATAGGACTTATAATAGCTAGAGCGTCTGGCAATAAGACACTAACAAAGATTACTGACTCCATAGGTGGCGCTCTTAAAAAAGTTGGCAAGTATATTGATGATGGGGATACACAAAGAATGAAGGATATTGACAAAAACAGTCTTAAATACGCTATTCAGAAGGCGGAAGAACTTGATAAAAAACGTAATGAATTATTGGCTCTTGAGGAGGAAGAAAAACAAAAAATTAAAAATTTTGAAGGTACTATGAACGTTCGTGTTGACGAGCAAGATGTAGTTCCGTCGTCACAAATTGGCAGCGAAAAAAGCTTTGTACAGATTGAAAAGGAAAAACAAAGTAAAAAACAGCAACAGCAGCAGGTATTGAGTCAATAATTTGATATTATTCAACTGACATACTTTTTTTTATTATGTCGAGCATCTTTGTTGCCAGTATTCTTTCTACTTTTTTAATATTATTACCTTCAAGCTCAATTGTTTTTAGATTTGGTACAGTTAGAGATATTATAAACGTTTGATTATTGGTTGTTTTTACAAGTTTATATTCTGGATTTACCTTATAGTATTTTTGTATTAATTCCTGCAATTCGCTTTTGGGATTTTTCGGTAATTTTGTATCTTTGTCATCAATTTTGCTCCATATGTTTAAAATGAAGTCTTTAACAGTATAAAAGTCAGAATCTAGATATATTGCACCGATTAAAGATTCCATAATATTTTCAAGATTACTTACATTTTCTCTACCACCACTATTTTCCTCTCCTTTTGTCATTATAACAAATTTTCCAAGATTAAAATTTCTTGATATGTTTGATAAAGTACCTTTTGAGACTAAAAATGCTTTTCTCTTTGATAGGTCGCCTTCTGTTTCTTCTCTATGAGTGTTAAATAAATAATCATTTATAACCATTGATAATATGGAATCACCCAAAAACTCCAACCTTTCGTAGTTAAATTTTTTAGCCCCGTTTTTATAGGACATGCTCGGATGGGTCATTGCCTCTAAAATTAGGTTCTTGTTTTTGAATGTGTAACCTATGTTATTTTCTAATTCTTCAAACATAATTACTTTATTATTTTAAAAATTCTTTTAAATCTAATTTTCCATATTTTAAATATGGAATCACTCTTCGAAAAGAATATTATTTTTGCTCTGCCAACTATGTTTTGATACGGAATATACCCAGTGTCAACGAATCTACTATCTAGGGAATTATCTCTGTTATCTCCCATGAAAAAGTACTGATTTTCTGGTACTATAAATTCTCCATCTCCATTGATTGCTGGAATTTTGGCATTCTGCAGAATATCTATTTTTTTCTCAAAAAAGTTCTCTCTATATCTTTGCAAGTTATTGTGGTTTTTTTCATCGACGTACATATCAATAAATTCTCTTTTTATTTCTTCATCGTTCACATATAGTACTTTATTTTTTACGGTTATTTTATCTCCCGGTAGTCCAATTAATCTTTTGATATAGTTTATATTTGGACTTGATGGCAGTCTAAATACAACAACTTCTCCTCTCTTGGGCTTTTTAAAGTCAAAAATCCTTTCCTTTATTATTGGTATTCCAAACGGTATTGAATACCTAGTATATCCATATTCAAATTTTGATACTAAAATGTAGTCACCTTCCACCAGCCCAGGTTTCATTGATCCGGATGGTATATGAAATGGTTCATATAAAAAACTTCTTATAATTGTAACGAGTAAAAGAGCCCATAAAACACTTGTTATTGTTTCATTATATGTGGATGTACCTACATCTTCTTTGTTTTTTTCTTCGTTATCTTTTTTATGTTTTTCTTCATATTTTCCTTTATATATTTTTGTTTTTTCTAAAAAATAATTTTTTAGCTCACCAAACATTATTTATCCCAAGTTGTTATTGTATTCATACTATTTTCCAAAATTAAATTGCTTTCTTCAACATTACTGTTTTTATCCGTATATAGCGGTTTCATGTATTCAACTACTATTTTACCAAAGGGGAGTGGAATTTGAAATTCATCCCATGACCTCAGTTGTTTTTTGAAATAATAGTTGATTGAAACTGGAAATATTGGTGTTGATGTTTTTTTCGCAATGTCTACAATCTTGCTGTTTATTTTTCTTACTGGTCCTCTAGGGCCGTCGGGTGCTAAATGTATACTTGAGCCACTTTTAATTTCTCTCATAATAATCATTATGGATTTTACTGCTCCACTTTCCTCTGCTTTATCAAGCTTGTCCCTATTTATTGTCGAGCCAAATATTTCTTTAAAATTGAAAAATTTCATGATTTTGCTGGCAATTTGTCCGTCTCTATGTTTGGAACTTAAAACGCAGGGTTGTTTTGTGTAGTTAATCCTTTTTAACAGTGTTTTTACAATCATCGGAGCTATTAATATTTTTCCATGCCAAGTCATAACAAAAGTTGATTTATTATTCATTAGCAGGTTTAAGTATTCCTCAGTATAACCAATTATTTTTACTTTGGATGTGTAAAAAACAAGTTTTATATACAGAGATACAATCCAACAGGCTATGCTTCTAACAATAGTATTTTTTAATATTTTATTTTTTATAATGTCATTTAAATCCGTCATTTTATACTTTTGAATGAAATTGTTTATCGCATAAGTTTTTATAAACTCCATTAAGTTCAGTTAATTCCTGATGATTTCCTTCTTCTTTTAATTCTCCATTCTCAAATACAAAAATATGGTCACAATTCATTATAGTTGTTAATCTGTGTGCTATTATTATGGTTGTTCTGTTTTTCATCAGATTATGCAACGATTTTTGTATAAGTTCCTCTGATATTGGATCAAGTGCGCTGGTTGCTTCGTCCAATAGTAAGATTGGGCTATTTTTTAGAAATGCTCTGGCTATTGAAATCCTTTGTTTCTGTCCGCCAGATAAAAGTGAACCGTTTGGACCTATTATTGTATCGTATTTGCTGGGCATATCTTCAACAAATTCATCTACATTTGCCATCTTTGCCACTTCCATAACCTCTTCAATGGTGGCATTACTCTTTGCATATCTTATGTTTTCCAGTATTGTGGTGTTGAATAGTTTAACATCCTGTTCCACCATTGATATATTTTTTCTTAGTGTCTTAAAACTTAGATCTTTTATGTTTACACCATCTATATATATTCCGCCACTATATACATCGTAAAACCTCAGTAATAGGTTAAATATTGTACTTTTACCACTGCCGGAATGTCCGACCAGTGCATACGATTTACCACTATTCATGTTTAAGTTTATATCTTTTAAAGCATACTTATCATGTAAAACCAATTCTTCGTTTTCAACAACAGAATCAGAACTGAAGTCATTTAATGGGTAACGGAAAGACACGTTATCAAATTTTATATTACCGGATACGTTTTCTAAAACTATCGGATGTTTTGCTTCCTTTACAAAGTTTTCCTGATCGATTACTATGTAGTATCTTCTGGCACAAGCTATAGCATGTTGTAGTTTTATGTTTAGCCCACTAAAAGATTTTAATGGTTTATAGGCGGAAAACAATGCGGTCATGAATACAAAGAACTCACCAGCCGTACTGATACCTCTAATGACCGACATACCACCGTACAGTATAACCAATGCAAAGCCTATTGTTCCTACCATTTCTATCATCGGTGAAATAATCAAGGATTTTTTGGCTATTTTCATCGATATTTTGTGTATTTCCTCCAGTATACTGTTAACCCTACTTATTTCATGTTGTTCTTTGTTGTTTATTCTTACTACCTTTATGTTTTCAAATGATTCAAAAATTATAGCGGAATTGTCGAGGCTTTTTTCTCTACTTTCATTCGCCAATTTTCTCATTTTTCTACCTATTGTTACTATAGGTAAAACAACTAGCGGAAACGCTACAAAGGAAATTACCGATAATTTGAAGTTTTGATAAAACATTAGTGTTAATAGGAACAATACAGTGAAAAACTGTAGAATTAAATTGGTTAACAAAAGATTAATAATCTCACTTATGCCATTTATGTCATCAAAATAACCACTTACTCTACCGGTGGATCTCTTTTGATAAAAGTTTATATCTTTTCTTATAAGTTTTTCAAACAACTTTGCTCTTAGATTTACGCTTATGGTACTATTTGCCGAATGCATCAAAAGACCCTGTATGTAAACCGAAACGCAGGATACGACTGCCACCAAAATTATTTGCATGGGTATTACATACAATGCTGTTAGATCTCTTTTAATAAAGACCTTGTCTATTGCTGGTTTCATTAAAAATGCCCTGTAAGATGTGCTGGCGGAAGCTATCAACATAAAAAACACAGCAACCAAAAATGTACCTTTGTTCGGCAAAACACATTCTTTTAGTATTCTAATGACAACATCTCTTGTAGAATTATAGTCAAACTCTTTGGTTTTACCTTTCTTATTTTCTTTTTCCATAAATGACAATTTAATGTTTTATAATAATAATTCTTTATTTATCCAGTATTATTATGTTTACATCTTTAATGTTTTCTAAACTGTAGTCTCTTAGAAAATCTCTAACAAGTGCATCTCTAACGGTGTTCTTTGAATTCTCATAACTGGAAATGGTTGCCTTTCGTTCATCTTCTTTTATTAGGACGTGCCAACCAAATTGTGTTTCAAATGGTTCGGATAATTTGTTTTTTGGTTGAGCTTTCAGTACATCGTTAAATTCCTTAACGGTTTGACCGTCTATTATATAACCTAAATCGCCACCGTTGCTCTTACTACTGTCGATTGAATACTTTTCTGCCACCTCTTCAAACGTTTTGGTTTTTAGTTCCTTAACAACCTTTAAAATTTCTGGCTTTGTCTTTACAAGTATGTGCCTAACCTTGTACTCCATTTTGCCCTCTAAAATTTTATTTATGTCGTCATATCTCTTTTTTATATCGTTTTCGCTAATGTTTTTATTTATCACGTCCTGTAGAAACATCTCTCTTAACAAGCCATCTTCCAGTTCTTTGATTTTTTCTTTATATGCTACACTATTTTTAATGGGGCTTTTTCTGGCTTTGCTTAATATGACTTTGTTATTGACTATCTCATCAATTATCAATTTTTTCTCTTCGGGCTTTAGAGAATCAAAATTTATTTTTTGTCCAAATGTTTTCTCTAAATTTGATAGGTAACTTTCAACATCTTTGTTTGTAACATTGCCAACCTTTGATTTAGCTATAACTTTGATATTAACATCAACGTTATTATTTTTTCTTAAAAATACAAAAGCTCCAAGACACAAAGCTATCACCACCACAGATAAAATTATTGCCTGCTTTTTTGTTATTAATGATGTTTTTTTCATTTTTGTTATTATTTACAATGTATCTGAGGCGAATGATATACCATATTTTTTAAAAAACAATAGATAATTGCAATACATAGCGCCGCTAAATATAACTACATAATATTAATTATTAAATGAATGCAGATTTAGTGGCTGTAAAACTTTATTGTTTTTTAAGATAAGATCGCTGTCGACATGGTTTTCTAAATGGTCATGTTTGTCGGGAATATAAGGCATCATGGCATTCACTAAGTTCTTTGTCGCATCCATTGAGATCTGCAATAAGCTTTAATAATTCATCGTTTAGGTAGTATTGTGGAAAGGATGAGTCTTCATCTGTTACACACATTTGTTTTGTTATTGCATCCACTCTGTTTATGATTGATTGTAATCGTTCTCTTCTTTCATTAAGTTGTTTAAGTTTTCTTCTACATCCTTCCAATGTGATGTTTCGTGGTATCTTCTGTATATTTTGACTTTTAATGGTTTCATTGGCAAAATAATTTCTGTTTGGTTGATGATCTTTGTAATATCCATGTTTAAACGCTGCGTCTGTGGCAAGTTTATTTACTGCTAATTTAGATGCTAAAGCACAGTTACCAGTGTTCTGTATTTTTTCTACTAGTATATTATCATTATTAATATTGTGGTTATTTAATGTCTGTACGAATTTTGTGTAGTTTCTACTCAGCAAAGCACCCGATGTATCAACAACCTTAAATTTACCGTATTCACTTATAATACCAACCCGATGACCTGGAAGTGCTGGATTATCTTTTTTTGCCCCAATTGCTGTTATCACGACTTTATCTGGGTGACTCTTGGCAAAATTGATAAAATTATCTAGTATTTCATCTTCAGAAAATTCGTGTCTATCAAAATAGTTATCAAGTTGAATGATATTTTCATCATCGGCATTAATTAATGCGAGATTAGCTAATACATTGTCATACCCATCTCCTTCCTCTCTGGTAAATGAGTAAAGTACATCATGTGCCTTGTTTATTATTTCGTCTTTTTTATCAATGTCGTTTGCGACATCATCTGGCCAGATCCAGTGCAATATGTTATCACCACCAATTCTTAAGGTTATGTCGGGTTCTTCTTCTTTTATGTTGTTTTGATCACTTAAGAAATATTTTATTTCCCTAGTACCATCTTCTTTTGTTTGTAAGTCATAAAGTGGTTTCATTCTATGATTTTCATTTGAGTAAAATGTTCCGTTTTTTTTTGGATTGTCCTATAAACTCTCCCTGTTTTGTATAATAAGTAAAATAACCATTATACTTATCAAGTATGAAATAACTGCTATATCGTTCACTGCCGTCTTCACGATAAATTGTTCCTTGACCATGAAATTTGTCATTTCTAAAGTTGCCAGAATAATATTTTTTGCCATTCTTCAGATAAAGTGTTCCTTGACCGTTATATTCACCGTTTGTAAAATAACCCTCATATTTTACTGTTTTTCCATTTTTATAAAACTCTGTTCCTTGACCATTAGGTTTACCGTTTATAACTGAACCATGGTATGTTATTATTCCATTTATTTTTATGTTAGCTATTCCACTAAAATTATCTACCCTTTCTTTATCGCATACCTCTCCATTTATTGTATACACGCCACTTGTCGTATCATAATTTATTTCTTTAATGTTTCTGTTTATATTTTCCATTTTTTCTCCATTTTGTTTATAATTTCGTTATATTTTTCATTTTTTTATCTATGGTTCTATTGAGTTTGTACTTTTAATTGCATTGTTGACCTTTTTTAATTTTATATTTAATTCTGTGTCTAATTCTCCATCAACCAATTCTAACATGTCTAGATAACATTTATTCACATACAAACATTTATTCTCATTTTTTTCACATATTTCCTTCAGTTTATGTTTAATGTTATATAGTTCTTCATACTCGTGTTTAATTCTATTTAATTGGACGCGTAAACCGTCTTTATTAGATTTTGAAATCACGTCATCTAATTCATTAAAAGTATTAGATTGATGCTCATTCGCGTAGTGACTCTCTGGTGGAATATTGGGGAATTTATTACCATAGGAAACCAGTGCTTTGATATCTATTTGTTCATCAGCTATACTTTGAGCAAGTTCGTTTGTTACTAATCTCGATGCTAAAGTACAATTACCAATACTCTGTATATCTTGTGATAATATGGTAATATTTTTATCTTTTAAGTCGTCTATGATATTTTTATTTGAATATATACCACCTGAAGTATCAATAATCACGGTATAGCCGTTTTTATATATAATTCCAACAGCATGATCTTCGGTGTAGAGTTCCGATATTATCACTTTGTTTTGTATATCTTGTTGTGTATTTTGTTTTATACCTTTTTGTGAATCTTTTTGTGAATTTTTGATAAAATCTTTAATAAAATCATTAAATTTTTGTAGTTGTTCATTAAAACTATATGTCTTACTAGTAAAATCTACGCTGTTATTAAAATGAATAACTTCACTATTGTTGTTAATTGATACAAGATTGGTTAATGGGATGTTGTAGCCTTTATTTTCTGTTTCATCAAAAGAACAAAACAACATTTTCGCCTTTTGTTTTGTCTTTTCCGCGATGGTTCCAGTCCAATGTTGCACATTATTTTGATCAATAACTAGGGTTACATCCGGTTCTTGATCATTTTCTTTTTTTCCTTCTAAAAAGTATTTTATTTCTTTAGTTTTATCATTTTCATTTGTTGCTATCGTATAGATTGGTTTGTGGTCGTGATCTTTGTTTAGGTAATATGATCCTGATATAAGTTCATCATTGTTTGATATACCGTCAAATATTCCTTGGATATCATAGTACTTTCCAGGACCACTAAAGAAAAAATTTTCAAAATTGCCAGAATACTGAATCTCACCATCTTCATAATAAAGTGTACCATTTTCACATAAACCATCCTTAAAATTTCCATCGTACCATAACTTTCCATTTTGATAAAGTTGTGCTTCACCATTTAATATGTCACCCTTAATGGTACAAATATACTTTTTACCACTGGGTGTGCAGCAAGTGGTTTCTCCTTCTATTTTATTATTTGTCCAATTTCCTTCATATGTTGTACCGTCTTTACAATGGTATTTTCCTTGACCGTTATATTTACCGTTTGTAATGTCGCCCTCGTATTGTGTTATTCCATCTATTTTCCATTCAACCATTCCACTAAAATTATCTACCCTTTTTTTATCACATACTTCTCCATTTATTGTATACACACCATTTGTTGTATTATGATTTATTTTTATAATGTTGTTGTTTGTATCTCCAATTTTTGCCTCCAGCATGTCATGCTAATACATTATAGCATATTTTTGCACAAAATCAACTTTTTTATTATTCGAGGTTTCTATTTTGAACGTTCAATATATTAGTGTTAATTTCTTCTGTGGCTTCCAACAGTTTTCGTAACTGTTCTTTATCTATTTCAATATCACTTCTCATACTGCCCTTGATATTTATTTGCTTTACCGCGTCTATTATATTTTGGTAGTTTTCTGTTGTTTCTATTGTATTATTGTTTTCGGACAATAAAGCATAATATGAATCGTTAACGGTATTTTGTGGATTTATGTTTATCGGGAAAATATCTTCCGTTTTTATTTTTATACGATGTTTTTTATTATTTATTAGATAGTTATGAATTTTTCTAACATTTTTCCCATGTATATTCAAATGAGTTATCGGTTGATTACAAAATTCACTGTAGTTAAAATTTTTTATATATGCTTTTCTATGAGTAAAAAACAATCCTTCGCCGTAAAGTCTATTTTCTTTAAAAAATACACTGAATTCGTCACCATTTCTAAAATAAATCGTTCCGTGTCCGCTAAAATCGCCATTTTTTAATGTACCATCAAATACTTTTCTACCGTTTTTCAATAGCTCTACCTCTCCGGAAAAGGTGCTAATATCAATGATTGATGTATTACCATTTGTTGTTGTGGTATAATACTTTTGTCCGTTAGGCAATGTGTGATAATTTATTTTTGTTATATTATTTTCCACTTACATATTATTCTATTATCAATACAATTATAATAATTCCGGCTTATGTGTTTTCAATATATTATCTTCAAATTCTTTTATGGCTTCTGTTAGTTGTTGTGACTGTTTACCGCTATTCTGTGGTTCACTCGACGACCTTTTCTTTTTCAGATTGGCATTAATTATTGGTCTTGCTCTTATTTGTCGTTTTTTTGGTTCTACTTCTTTGTTTTGTACCTGTTCCAAACTACCAACTCCGCCATTTGCCTTACTTCTTTTTGGTTCTACTTCTTCGTTTTTTTGTCTGTTCCATATAGTTTGTTATGTTTCTCATGTTTTCGAGATTTTTTGTTGTTACAATTTGATTTTCTTCTTCTTCGTCTGATATCAATACATAGTTATCGGGATCGTTATCACGATTTTTTGCTCCCGCTGTATCTAGTATTGCTTTTAAATCTATATCTATTTTTTGTTTGTTTTTTTGTTCGGTATCCTTAACAAGATAATTAAACATAGTATCTAAATTGTTTAATCCGGCTGAAGTTTGTTTACGAAAGTCGTTGTTATTAAACTGTTTCGCGTACATTTTACCTTCATAAAAAAACATTCCACCACCATAAAGTCTATTATGTTTAAAATTGCCAACGTATGCACTATCGGTTCCGAAATATATTATACCTTGACCGTCAAAAGCCCCGTGGTCAAGTCTACCGTCAAATACCAGATTATTATCTTTGAATACCTGAGCTTGTCCGGTGAAAGCACAAATATTCAATCTGGAGGTTTTACCGTACTGTGTTATGGTATAATATTGTTGTCCATCAAAAGCTGTACGACAATCTATTTTTGGTGTATTATCTGTCATTTTACTCTAGTAAGGTTATTTACATGATAATAAATATATTTTTTACAAAAATCAAATTGTTTCTAATTAATACCTCTAGTGCTTTTCTTTTTTGTGGCGCCATCAATATCCAGTATAGCAGATTCAAGTTGTTGTAGGCGTACAACACCTTTATTATTTGCTTTTATTGCTTCATCTTTGTATACATTCTCAAGTCTTTGCATATCTTGCATATATCCAAAATCTATATTTCTTACTCTTATTACTTTGCGTCTGCGTCTTAGTCGTTTTTGTTTTTCTATTAGTTTTATCATCCGTCTCATATTTTCGTAATTATTACTTACAATGTGTGTGTCACTTTCCTCATCTGACAACAGAACATAGTACGAGTTATCAATATTATTGTTACTTTGTTTGTTTAAGTCTTTACTATTATCTAATGTGTCTTTGTTTTCCGCGGTATTTTCCATTTTTTGTCTCCATTTTATTTATAAAATAGGTTTGTAAACGTATGTGAGTAACCTCTGCTGCATTGTTCTTTATCTTTTTACTGTCTGTATATTATTGTCCTTCCGTTAAGTTCTCTTAATACGCTTTCAATGTTCTTTACTTTAGTTTTATAATTATCTTTCAGATACAGGTTATATCTATGTTTCACGTAATACTTTTGTAACCTGTCGTTAATGGCAAGTAAAGCGTTTTGTTTATTCTTTAACTCATCAGCTTTCTTGCATACATCTTGAGTATTTTGTGTTTTCACTTTCCGTTTATTCTTTAACTCATTGACTCTCTTGCGTATGTCTTGAGTATTTTGTGTTTTTGCTTTTCGTTTATTCTTTAACTCATCAGCTTTCTTGCGTACATCTTGAGCATTTTGTATTCTTGCGTATTCAATTAAATCTTCCATTGTAATTTTATCGTTTATACCTTGAGCGAGTTCGTTTGTCAGGTGTTTTGCCATCAAATTACAATTGCCGGTGTTTTGCATGTTTTGAGTTAGTATATTTATACCCTTACTTTGCAATGCTCTTAATGCCTCTGGGTCATCATATATGCCACCGGAGGTGTCAACGGCTATGGTTTTTCCATCCTTGTGAATTATACCAACCGCATGTTGTTTACCATTAATAACTGATGTTATTATCTTTCCTTTGTTTTTTAGAAGATTTGCAAATTTACTAAAATTCTCCAACTGTTCTTTAACGGATACAATTTTACCAAAGTCGCTGATGTTGTTAAATTGAACAATATTTTTATTTTTTTTAATCAACGATAAATTAGCCAATATTGAATCATAGTTATTCATTTCATGTCGGTCAAAGGAAGTTATTAACCTATTGGCCGAATTCTTTGTGTAGTTATTGATATTGTCTGGCCAATGTAGTTCGTTATTTTTGTCAATTTTTAAAATCAAATCTGCCTTGCTTATAGTACTCGGTTGTCTATTTAAATAGAAACTTACCACTTTGCTACCGTCTTCGTTTGTTTTTAAGTCATAGATTGGTCTACGATTTCTGTTACTATGTAAACGATATGTTCCCGATATTCTTTCGTTATTTTTGTGTTGTCCTTTAAATACTCCCTGTTCGTTATAATATTTACCCTTACCTTCACTTAAACCATTGTGTAAGTAACCGTGGTAGGCTTTCTTTTTTGTATCACCATAGTAAAATGTTCCCTTACCTTCTGGTTGATTATTTTTAATTTGACCTACGTATATATCTCCGGTCCTGATGTAAATTTTTCCATTGTCATCATCAGCAATACCGTTTTTAAAATTACAAATGAATAAATCGCCGTATTTGTTTAAATATGTTCCATGACCCTGAAATTTTCCATTTTCAACACCACCACGGTAAACGAATCTTTCGTCTACATATAGTTCTGCCTGTCCAGAAAAATGGTGGAGAAAGTGTTCTGTTGTCATGTGTGGCACAAAACTGTATGAATTAGTTTTTGTGTTATAGGTAGCTTTTACCTTTGTCGCTGTGCTATGTTTGATGCTGCTAGGTATTCTGTTGCTGTGTGGCGTACTACTGCCATTTGATATGTTACTACTGTTTAATATATTTTCCATTTTTCCTCCTATTTTTGGTAAAATTATCTATGATATAATACTACACATAATACTACATTTTTTTGTAAAAGCAAGAGGTATTGTAATTATAACGCAGCAAAATGTTCAGCGGATTGTTGTGCAAGGCTCTGAATTTCTTTTTCAAAGTCTTTAATACATTTTTCATATATACCTGATTCCAACAAATTGTGGTATTTATCTGCAACTTCAATACACTCTTTTACGATTCTATCATCTGCAAATATCTCTCTTTGCTTTGAATATTCCTGTGTTGGAATCGCCTGTTCACTATTCGCACATTTTTTCAATACTTCTTCGTTTTTTGTTTCTAACTTTTTAATTTTATTTTTTAGCTCGGTTAATTTGTTTGTTAGTTTTACTAGATTTTCTTTCTGTTTATTTACTTCAGTTATTGATTTTAATATCAAATCATGATTTTTATTATCCATCAATTTCTGTAGTTCGGCTTTTTTTGCTTCTAGTTTTTTAGTTTTGTCGTTAATTATTTTTAACTTGTCTTTTATATAATCTTTGGTTGTCCACTTCTCTATTGTTTCTACCTGTTTAATATCTTTTCCGCTTATTTGTTTAGCATAACTGTTTATTGCAAGTCTTGATGCTATAACACAGTTATTTTTATTGCCTTGTATATGTCGATTTAATATCTTAAAATTATTGTCCTCAAGTATTTTCTTACTATCATCATCAAGAGCTCTGGATGTATTGATAACTAAACATTCGCCATTTAAGTACAAAACACCAACAGCATGATTGTTGGTATAAAGTATTGATGTTACCACTTTACCGTTATTTTCCGTTTTTTTGGCAAAGTTTATAAAAGCGTCCAATTGATCTGTCAATGAACAATCTGTTTGACTAAAATCACTTTTATTATTATATTGAATAATATTTTCGTCTGTATTAAATAGTGCCAAATTGGCCAATATAGGATCAAAATAGTCGGCTTCATTTCCGGTAAAGCTGCTAAGCAGTTTGTTTATACTATTTTTTATTTGTTCTTTGCTACTACCGTCTGGGATCTTCCAATCCAGTTTATTTTCACGAATGTTTAATATTAAATTTGGTGTTCCGTTTAAAAAATATTCTATCTTTACCATATTTTCGTATGGTGTACTCACACTGTAAAGTATTTTATCTTGTGAATCACAAAACTTTCCCGATACCATTACACCGTTTCTAAATTCTCCTTTAAATGTTCCTTGATTTGTCTCAATTACTCCTTCCTTATCTTCAAATTTACCATTCACTACATTGCCAATATATATTGATGCACATTCTGGTGTTAGTTTTGTTCTCTCAATCAGTTTGTCTTTATCAGCTTCTCTTTTACTTGAATCTGTATTGATGTCATAACTAATTCCGTAGCACTCACGTATAATTACAAACTGTTTTCCATCTCTACGGTTTTCGTCTCTACGGTTTTCATTTCTACGTTTTTTATTTCTACCTCTCATTTCTCCTCCTATTCGTTCAGAAATTTGTTTGGTATTATTTGTTTTGGCTTATACATTAAATTATAGTAAATGTCAAGAGAAAAATTAATTATTCTATACTTCCAAAGTTTGATGAACATAATAACAATAATATGAAAAATAAAGTATGACCTATGAAAAAGATCAGCGAAAACTTGAAATCTTTACTTAAAAAAGATCATTTAAAACTGGCAAAATGTTTTAAGATAACACTGAATGATGGTGAGATTATAGCATTGACAGAGTATTCTACGGATTTATGTATAGATGGTACTGTGTATAAAAGTTCTGTGGGTGCCGAGGAAATGTCCAACAATAACAGTTGTGATCTGTCAAATAATGGCGACAAAATTATTGGATTGGTGGACAATGATATAATAAAACTTGATGAAGTATTAACCGGAAAGTTTGATAATGCGGAGGTTGAAATTTTTTACCTACATCTTGACGATGAAAACATGGAAAAAATTACAATGATGGTTGGTAAAATAGTATCGGCCGACATCACGGATGGTAAAGTATATTTTAATGTTAATGGTGTACTAAATACTTTAAACAAAACAATAGGAGATGTGTATTCTCCACTTTGTAGAGCAGAATTTTGCGACCATAGGTGTTCTTTAAATATTAGTGATTATATGTTTTCGTCAAAAATAACAGTTGTAAAAAGCGAAACTGAATTTTTGTGCAATGGGGCTAATATTGCTGATAAACCTAAAAATTATTTTAAGTATGGTTTTGTGAAATTTGTTTCCGGAAAAAATACTGGTCAGGTTATGGATGTGAAACAATCTTCTGATAACGACATAGTTTTAAACACGAAACTAAGTTACTCTTTGACTGTTGGTGATGAATTTAACATATACACCGGTTGTGATAAAACGTTTGAGACTTGTATAAATACATTTAATAATGCTATTAATTTTAGGGGTGAGCCAAATATTCCCAGCACAGCGAAGGTTTATAAGTTTTATTAATTACAAAATTATTAATTACAAAATAACATGAAAACGAGAAGAAAAATAGATTCTAGGAGAATTTTGAAAGTTGCTAGAAGTTGGGTTGGTACGAAGTTTCACTATGCTGGCAGAATTAGAAAAAATAGTTTTAATTCCGGTGGTGTCGACTGTATTGGTTTAATAATTGAAGTCGGTAAAGAAATAAATTCCACATACGATGGGAAAAATATATCCTTTTATGGCTACTTAAATTATTCTAGATATCCAAATAACTCTGAGATGAAAAAGTTTTTTGATAAATATTTTATAAAAATTAACAAAAAAGATGTAAAACCTGGTGATGTGGTATACATGAATTTTAATAACAATTTAGAGCACGCCGGAATATTAACGTCAGGTGGATTGATACACTGTTATGTCGATGCCAGAGTAGTTGTGGAACATAAAATGACCAGCTACTGGTATGATAAAATAATAGATTACTATAGATACCAAAACACTTGAGTCTATTCAACTAAAACCTACTCCACCCAAATTTTTTGGCTTCACGCCTAGGCCGGTTATAGCTGGTATGTCGCCTGCCATTCCTGCAATTTCGCCGTCTTTACTTAATGCTCCGTTTAAATCTCTTACACCCACTGTGTCCTTAAGTGCATCGAGGAACTGGTCTACGTCTACCATTGATGGTTTATTTGTCAAAACCTTTGTGTCGCCATCTGATATGATAAAATTGTTTCCTTTAAAGATTGTTGTTGCATCGTTGTTACATCTCCAGAATGTTTGTCGAGCCATATAAATACCTCATAACATTTGTTTTCTTTATTATAGGGGATAATATTTTTTTTTCAAGTTTTTTTATTGACCGTGAACATTTTGCTAATCCATTGCTTTTTTAAAAAAGTACATTATTAATATTACCAATACATAACGGTTATTAAAAAACAATAAAATGGAAAGTGTAGCAGAAGTATTACCTATATCTCTTGGTATTTTATCCTTTAAAGCCTATAACACGATAGATAACACATTAGGCCACTACAGTGGTAACAAAAATTTATTTAAACATCTTTCGGAGGTTAAGGTATTTTTCCAAACATTTTGTAATAGAGATAAAGAAATAGCTGAAAAATATGGTGTTAATTACCAGTACAGAGAGGAAAATATCGGAATACAGGCCGGCATAAGATGGGTTGTGGAAAATATGAAAAGCGACTATATATTGTATCTAGAAAATGATTTTATTCCTCTATATGACGTAAATTATATGTTGGAAACGTTAAAAAAATCAATAAAACTTATTGAAGACGGTAAAATTGATATGATGAGATTACGGTCTCGTTTTAGGGCAGGTGAACCTTTCGAGGATGTGAAAAAGTATACAAAAATGTTTGTGCCAAAACAGATACACAAGGATTTTGTAGATTATAATAAAATTGTAAAGACGAATAAATTAATAAAATATATTCGTCCACTAAAGGCTATTAAAATTAGTGCAAGATCTCTTTACATAGAACAGAATCCAGAACAGATTTGCAAATATATTAAAAAATACGACGAAAATACATATATAGTGGATTCATGTGTGTTAAATTGGACTAATAATCCTACATTGATTTCAAAAAAATTGTTTTTGGAACTATTAGACTATGCGGATAAACATCCGTCATCGAGAACTGTTTATGGTTTTCAGGATTTAGAAAAACCTTTAAATTGTCGCTGGTGGAGAAAACAGCATTTTAAAATAGGCGTGTGTGATGGAATATTTACCCACAACAGAATTGATAGATAGTTGCAATTAAATGAACATATCTTCAACTTTCATTTTCATGTTGTAAAGTAATCTTGGCATCTTGTAGTTGTCGGTATTTTTTGTTATTCTATATTGTTTTAAATCTCCATTGTAGAATTCCGGTATTGTTATACAGGCACTGTTGTAGTACTGTTTAACCATTTTTATATTGTCGTCGTTAAATCTTCCGTAGGGGAAGGAAAAATGTCTGCATTTTGCCTCGATGTAATTTTCTACGAAATCAATGCTTTTAATGTGTTGCTGTTGTATTTTTTTATTATTCAATTTCACCATCTTTAGATGATTATGGGTATGTGAACCGATTTCACAAAGTTTATCTTTTGACATTTCCTTTAATTCTTCAATGCTGCAAATGCTTTCAACCTTGTATTTGTCAAAATCTATGTTGGTTTTTAGTAGGCATTTCATGATGATATGCCCGTTTAAAAATGGTAGTAGTTTTTTTATATGTTCAAATTTTTTCCACAGTTTATTGAATAATTGTTCTTGTTTTTCCGTGTTACTTTCATGTTGCAGTGTATAATCAAGTAAAATGTTCATGCCATCAAGTTCGGCATAATCACAGTGTAAAAAACCATTTTCTATCATGTCTGTAGCTAAATAAAATAGAAATGGAATATTATATTCCTTAAATATAGGAAACGCATATTTATACACGCCTTTCCATCCGTCATCTATAGTTATCAGTACATCTTTTGTATTAATATCATTTTTTTTATCGTACAAGAATTGTTCCATACTGACGAAGTGAAAACCATTATTTTTTACATCTTTTATAAAATCCACCAAAAATTCAGGAGTTATTGTTATATTTGAGTATAAAGTAGAACAACTATATTTTGGCGAGTATGGTTCTATGTTATGTAGGGCAATTATATAACCGATAAAATTTGTCATAAATGATTGCATTTTAAATGATGTCTTTGGTTAATGTATCGTACGATTAAAAAAATTCAAGTTATTTTCAATTCATTTGCTTTTTTAAAAAAATATATTTTAATAGAGAAAACAACATATTTTCATTAATAAATGGCAAAATTCATACATCTACGAAATCACACAGAGTATTCGTTGTGTAGTGGTGCCATAAAAATGAAAAAACTGGTTGCATTAGCAAAAGAAAATGGCATACCGGCCCTGACCATAACCGATAGTCACAATATGTTTGGTGTTCTGGAATTTTCAGAGATATGTACAAAAGCTGGAATACAACCAATAATAGGATGTGAAACTGTAATAGACTTTAACGAACTGTTGGCAAAGAGTACAGTTTGTCAAACGGTTAGCGAAAGGGAAAGCAACTTTTGTAAAGCTGTTTTGATAGCAAAAACGGACGAGGGGTTTTTAAACCTAATTTCACTTTTAAGTCAAAGCTATCTAAAAAGAGAATCTGGTATAAAACCACACATAAAATTTGAGGACATGAAGGCCAAAAGTGGTGGCATAATAATGCTTTCGGGTGGTTTTCAGGGGGCCATAGGTCAAGCAATTTTACGAAATGATAAAGAGGCTAGTGAGAATATAACAAAAATATTGCGTGATATATTCAGAGACGATTTTTACATTGAACTGCAGAGGCACGGTTGGGAAAATGAAATAGCAACCGAACAACAATTTGTTGATCTGGCATATAAATACAATGTTCCGTTGGTTGCCACAAATGATTGCTATTTTATAAGAAAAGACATGTTTGATGCACAAGATGCTTTATCTTGTATAGCCAGTGGTGGCTATGTGGGTGATAAGAGTAGGGCGAGATTAACCCCCGAACATTACTTCAAAAGTGAAGACGAAATGGAGGAATTGTTTTATGACATTCCGGAGGCCATTGAGAATACCATTAGTATAGCCAAGAAAGTGTCAACAATGGCCTACAAAAGAAAGCCGACTTTACCGCATTTTGACTTGCCGGAAGGTGTTAGTGAAGCTGATGAGTTAATAAGACTATCAAGGAAGGGACTAGAGGAAAGACTGAAACAAAAGTTTATAAACGACAACATAACAGATCCAGAAGAACAGCAGAGAGTTAGAGAGGAATATTTCAAGCAATTGGAATTTGAGCTGGGAGTTATAATACAAATGGATTTCCCAGGCTATTTTTTAATAGTTGCTGATTTTATAGTTTGGAGTAAGACACACGGAGTCCCTATAGGTCCTGGTAGAGGTTCTGGTGCTGGTTCTGTTGTGGCATGGTCCATGAAAATTACGAATCTTGATCCGATAAAATTTAGTTTGTTTTTTGAGCGATTTTTAAATCCTGAGCGTGTTTCTATGCCGGATTTTGATGTCGATTTTTGCCAAAGAGGCAGAGCCAGAAGTATTGAATATGTACAAAATAAGTACGGAAAGGATATGGTGGCACAAATTGTGACATTCGGAAAGTTGCAGGCGAAGGCGGTGGTAAAGGATGTTGGTAGAGTGCTTGGCATGGGATACACAGAGGTTGATAAAATAAGTAAAGTTATTCCATTTGATTCAACATTGGAGGAGGCGTTGGAATTGGATGAGGATCTACGACTAAAAAGGCAAAGTGATGCTGAAATATCAAGACTTTTTGATGTAGCAATACTACTCGAAGGACTAAATAGACATTCTTCAATTCATGCTGCCGGAATAGTTATAGGTGATAAACCGCTGGAGCAGATTTGCCCGTTGTACTTTGATGACGAGGCGGAAATGCCGGTGGTGCAGTATGATAAACACTATTGTGAGGAGGTTGGACTTGTAAAGTTTGACTTCTTGGGGTTAAAAACTTTAACCGTAATAAAGGATGCTATAGATTTTGTGAAGGATATAAGAGGTATTGATATAGATATTGATAATATAAGATTGGATGATAAAAAAACATTTGAACTTTTAAAAAATGCCGATTCTCTTGCTGTATTTCAAATCGAATCTAGCGGTATGATAGGTATGTTAAAGCAAATCAAACCGGACAGTATTGAGGATATAATAGCTTTAATTTCTCTATATAGACCTGGTCCAATGGATAACATACCAACCTATATAAAAAGAAAACACGGTGTTGAACCCATTGAGTATATGCATCCAAAGATGGAGCCGATTTTAAAAAATACCTATGGTATAATAGTTTATCAGGAACAGGTTATGGATATAGCTAAGGCTCTGGCTGGTTATACTTTGGGTGGTGCTGATCTTCTGAGAAGGGCAATGGGAAAGAAAATAAAAGAGGAAATGGCGCGACAAAGGGGTATTTTTGTTGAGGGATGTAAAAATTTTAGTAACATAGATGAAAAATTAAGTAATGAAATATTTGATCTATTGGCAAAATTTGCTGAATATGGTTTTAATAAAGCACATGCCGCCGCCTATGCTGTTATAACCTACCAGACTGCATACCTGAAAACCTACTATCCTGTTGAATTTATGACATCCACATTAAATATGGAAATACACGATACAGATAAAATAAACTATTATCTGCAGGACATTAAAAAACATAAAATAAAAATTTTACCACCAGATGTAAATAAATCGGACGCGCTTTTTAAGGTGGAGTTAATAGATGTTAATGGTGAAAAAAATAAAACAGAAGAATATTACTTTAACGGTAAAGAATTGGCTTTGCGATATGGATTAACGGCTGTTAAGGGTGTTGGTTTGGATATAATGGAAGCTCTTATGGTTGAAAGAAAGGAGAATGGTGGCTTTAAGGATATATTTGATTTTTGTAAAAGGATGGGGCCTAGTGTAGTTAACAAAAAAACCATAGAATCTTTGGCAAAATCCGGAAGTTTTGATTGTATCCACAACAATAGAAAGCAAATAAGCGATTCCTGTGAAATATTGAGTTTATATGCTAAAACCTGTGAGGATGAAAAAAATAGCAGTCAATTTAGTCTATTTGATGGTTTTGATGGTAATGATACCATGTTACCGAAACTTGTAAATACCGATGATTGGTTTGGTATGGATAAGTTTCAAAGGGAATTTGAGGCCTTTGGTTTTTATCTGGAAAATCACCCATTGGATGTTATAAAGGACAGTTTAATAAGAAAAGGTATAACGTTTTTTGGTGACGTGGAAAACGATATTGTTGATAATTCAATAATAAAAATGGCTGGTGTTATAATATCCACATCTATAAAATCTAGTGATAAAGGCAGATATGCTTACATATCTTTGTCTGATCCTACGGGACTTGTTGAGCTGTCGCTGTTTAATGGTGATTTAATTACACAACATAAGGATTGGTTGGATGATAAAGAGCACAGACAAATAGTTTGTGAATGTATAGTCAGAAAGGATGACTCAGGCACAAGAATTAGTATTAGAGATTTTTGGCTTCTGGATGATTTTATAAAAAATACACCGGACGGTGCTGAAAAAGTTAGGGTCATAAAGAGACGAACAGCTGGAGACTTTAGAAATAACAATAAAAATAGCGGTGACAACGGTGGTGGTAAAGGTGTTAATGATATTAGTGTGAAGGTGACTGAGGGGGCGGTAGATGTTACCATTAGTGAAGTTGAAAAACATATTATTTTAGATAATATAACAATACACATTTCGAGTCGAGCTTGTTTAACGGATTTACAGTTTATTTTAGGTAATGCGAAGAAAAATAATGTAGAAAAGTATACAAAAGTTATGATTGTAGTTGATGAAAATAAAATCGAATTACCAAATGAGTATGTTATCACTGATTTAGTAGTGGATAGAATCAAAAACACCTACGGTGTTGATAGTGTGGATGTTCAGTAATTTTTTAAAAACAATTTTTCTTTAAAATTATTTTTTATATTGTAATATAGATATATAAAAACAACAGGATTGATATGAAGGTAAAAATTGTAGATAAAAAAGCCAAAATTGACAATAAGAGCGTAATAATTCATTTAATTACAAAGGAAAATAATCCATTAAAACTAGATAAAAAAGAATTTAAAAATGAATACGGTGAGACGTTTTTGTTTTATGATGAAAAAAGTAAAAATATGTCTGTAGCCATTGGGCTTGGTGAAGAAAAACATTTGGATGTGGCTAAGCTGGAACACGTTGGAAACATAATTTTGAAGTACGTTGAAAAGAATAAATTTAAAAATATTACATTAGTTTATGATGGTAAAAACGATTTAGATACCAAAATGTTTAATGTGTTGGTGGGATTGGAGCTGAGTAACTATAGTTTTAATAAGTACTTTTTACCTGAAAAACAGGAGGAAAAATCTATAAAATTAGAAAGTGTCGCAGTTGTTGCTGACAACGTCAAAAACATGGAAAAGAATTACAAAGATTTTCTGGTTATAAAAGAAAATGTGTTTTTCTGCAGAAACCTAGTGAATGAACCTGCAAACGTCATAAATCCTGATACCTATTCTGAAATATGTGAACAGTTAGTGGATTATGGTTTAGATGTGGAAATTTTAGGTGAAGATGAAATGGCTGATCTTGGCATGAATTCATTGTTAGCTGTGGGGCAGGGTAGTGTATACGAATCAAAATTAGTTGTATTAAAGTGGCAGGGTCTAAAAAAATTTGAAAATCCGGTCGCATTTGTTGGTAAGGGAATTACATTTGACAGTGGTGGTTTATCATTGAAGCCGGATCAATCGATGTACGACATGAAAAGCGATATGGCCGGTTCCGCTGTTGTGGTTGCAACAATGAAGTTATTGGCTCAAAGAAAAGCAAAAGTTAATGCTGTTGGTGTTATTGGTTTGGTTGAAAATATGCCATCTGGAAGTGCTGTAAAACCGGGGGATGTGGTTGAGAGTATGTCAAAGCAAACTGTTGAAATTTTGTGTACCGATGCGGAAGGGAGATTAATTTTAGCCGATGAATTATATTACGCCGTTACAAATTTTAATCCTACAGTTGTAATTGATTTGGCTACATTGACCGGTGCCTGCTGTGTTGCCTTAGGGTCAGTTAATGCTGGAGTATTCACAAACAACGACAAATTAGCAGAAGAAATTAGTAAGTCCTCCAAAGAGGTTAATGAAAATACCTGGAGGTTACCATTGGGTGAGTTGGGTAGTGCCTATGATAAAATGATGAATTCAAGCGTTGCAGATGTTAAAAATATATCCGGTGTTCGACTTGCCGGTGCCATAACTGCAGCTCAATTTTTACAAAGGTTTATAAATAAACACAAAAAATGGGCGCACATCGACATAGCCGGAACAGTATTTTTGACAAGTGCGGAATCCTACGGAGCCAAGGGTATTTATACCGTTAATGATGGAGCCACCGGTTATGGTGTTAGACTTTTAAATAATTTAATTTGTAAGTACTACGAAAAATAATTTCGTTCTATGATGTTTAAATTTCAACACGGTTTTGCTGTGATGAGAATACAACCACTGCATAATGGTCATAGACTCATCATTGATAGGATGCTGATGGAATGTAAAAAAATTTCAATTGTCATTGGATCGAAACAGGAAAGTAGAACAGTTAGAAATCCTTTTACTTTTCAGGAACGTAAACTTATGATCGAAAATATCTACAGAGACAACAGTAGATCTAATGACATTGAAATTTTAGGAATGGATGATGTTGGCAATGATGATATTTGGTACAATTCTGTGGTCAATCTGGTGAAAAATGGTAGATTTGGTATGGCCGATGTATACTACTGTGGTGATAAAGTAAATGAAAGTTATCTGAACAGAGGCGATTTTAAAATAGTAAATGTCGACAGGAGTAAACAGGTTGGGAATTGCAACATTTCTGCTACAGAAATAAGAGAGATGGTTAGAAGCGGTGATGAAAATTGGAAAAAATTTATACCATCACAAAATATTGAATATTTAGAAAAACTTTTTGGTATTTTTGACGATATTAATTAATTGTTTGAAAATTTAAATTACTATTGTAAACTTGAATAAATTAATAAATAAAGTGAATAATAATGATAGAATTTGCAAACAGAAAAATTACTCCATCCGACATAGATTTAATAAACAGAAGAATTATAGAGCTTCAGAAAGAGGGTAGAAATATAGTAAAGTTAAACATAGGTAATTTGGATACCGATAGACCAATCAAAATAAACGAAATAACAGATGAAGAATTTGATGGTTCTAACCACTATACTAATATTAAAGGTGATGCTGAATTAAGAAAACTTATAGTGGACAAAATACAAAAAACCAGTGGTGTGGTGTATGATGTGGAGAAAGAAATTACAATGGTCAGTGGTACAAGATCCGGAATATATCACGTATTCAATGCGATTTTAAATCAGGGGGACGAAGTCATAATACCCAGAGGTACTTGGGTTACATATTTTAATATGTTAGAAAATTTCAATGCGGTTGCTGTTGTGGCCGATACGAAACCGGAAAATAACTACAAGCTGACTCCGGAAATACTTGAAAAATTTATCACAAATAAAACAAAGGCTGTGGTTATAACAAATCCAGGAAATCCAACCGGTGCCATCTATACAAAAAACGAATTAAATGAATTACTGAAGATTATCGAGAAACATCCACAAATGATAATTATGTCGGACGAAATATACACCGATATACATTACACAGATGAAAGAGTTTGTAGTGTTGTTGAGGCTACAAATAATCCAGAAACCAGAAAACAAATAGTTGTGTTTAATGGTTTTTCAAAGAATTTATCCATGGCCGGGGACAGAATAGCTTATGTTTTAACGCATAATCAGGAATTGATATCAAGGGTTTATGGTAGTCAGGCTTTAATAAATTCGTGTGTAAACAATATAGCGCAATTGTTGGCAAAGAAAATGATGAAAAAGGATTTATCCGGATATTTTGAAACACTATTAAATAGATTGAAGAAAAATAGAGATTTTGTCTGCGACTACATAAACAAAATAGATGGTTTGAGTGCAATAAAACCAGACGGTGCTTTATATGTTATGGTCGATTATTCTAAGCTAGAGGAAAAATATAAAAATAATAAAAACTATGAAAGCGATAGAAGTGTATGTGAATACCTCCTACAAAATGGAGTTGCCACCACACCCGGTAGTTCATTTGCTTTAAATAACTCGTTTAGAATATGTTTTGCCTGTTCTTTTGAGGAATTGGAAAGAGGGATAAAACTGATAGAAAAAGCACTTATATAAGTTTTTTAATATTTTGTAAATATTTTTTTCAAAAATATTACCTGAGAATACTTTATCTCTTTTTTAGTGTGGTGGTGGGTCTCCATACCCTTCACCAACACCCCATTTACGCCATTTTCCCAACCCCAATCTGTTTGTTCTAAACCAAGGTTAAAAATCAACACTTTTTTTGATGAATATGTAATATTTATTACTTCTTTTTTTGTTCTTATTTAATTCTGTTTTTATTCCTTTTTTATTCTCTTTTTATTCTCTTTTTATTCTCTTTTATATCCCTTTCAAATGATTAAATTACATTAATACATTCAATAATATCAACATAATTTAAGTTTATTAATTCTAATTTATTATTATTCTTTTATTATCTTTTTCTTATTCT